>DATJYK010000480.1:0-1248 GCA_035578005.1 Terriglobia bacterium | reverse complement strand
CAGCCTTCAGCAAGCTCGCGGACGGTGACTGGCTGAACCTGAAACTGTTAATGGAAGGCCGATGGCAGAACGCTGACCACTCACGGCTGACGCCTGACAGACTGAAAGCTGATGGCTGACCGCTGACTGCTGAAAGCTGACTGCTGAGGGCTACAAGCATGACGAACCCAAACGAACCTCGAAAACCGAAACGCAGCTGCACGGTCACTGAGCGGGTGTTGGCGGCCTGCCGGGTGAACATCAAGAAGGCTCAGGCGGCTGCACTGGAACGTAGATTCTGCGCCACGCGGGGCACGGATGCCGAGCACAACGCGAGCCATGCCAGCCTCGAAGCGGCCCAGCGCGTGAAGCGTGAGGACCGCACTTACAAGTACTGCTCCTGCTTCCGGCACGGCCTCCTCGTGGCCGACTTGGAACGAAGCCTGTTCATGGCCGGCGAAAGCCGGGAGGAGTATCACGCTCATCTGGCGCGCTTTGCGGCCCTGCCCGCCGCCCTTGCCTGCGACGCCGATTCCGAGGAAGTGAAGCTGGCGCAAGCCTGCGGCTACGCAAGCTGGCGGCGCTTGCGCGCTTTCCGGCTCCACAGCGAATGGTCGCTGCGCATGATGGTCCACCACCTGCGCAAGGCCATCGGCGCGCGGCAGGCAGGTTCAGGCGAGGGAGAAGCTAGCCTAGGCGGCTTCAGAGAACTGGTCGAGTTAGGAGAACTGGCGGGGTTCGGAGAGACGCTGCAAAATCCTGGCATTTGGAGCGCCACTCAGTCGAGTCGCCTCACCCCGAGCGCCGCTCAGTCGGGTCCTGTCATTTCGAGCGCCGCCGCGCTTTCCGGCGCCGCGAGAAATCTCGCTCTGAAAACTGGAGCCATGCCGGATTCCGCCCTCACAGGTTGGGGACTGCCGGCGGCCCCAGGGAATGACCGGTTGAACGAGTGCTTCCCCAGCCCTGTAGGCCAGTCCGCGACCCTCACACCGGAGCAGTTCCTGGAGTTAGGCCGCGGCTTGCGGTGGGCCGCCGAGTCCTGGCCGGGCGTCTGGCAGCCCATCACCCGTCTCAACAACCGTTTCGACCAGCTCTGGTGCACTCTGCTTCATCAGCTCGGCGAGCCGGTGCCCAGCCTGAGCCAGTACTTCCTGGAGTGCGCCCACATGCGCTGGAGTCCGGTGGTGGGGCGCTTCGACCTCTACTCGGCTGAGGTGCTGGGCAACCCGCTGCTGCGGACGCGGCGCCTCGAGGAGCTTCTGGAGTCGC
>DATJYK010000479.1:0-2672 GCA_035578005.1 Terriglobia bacterium | reverse complement strand
CAGCCTTTTCGCGTTCTTCAAATGCTGGTGGAGCGTCCCGGCGACGTGGTAACGCGCGAAGAGCTGCAGAAGAGGCTCTGGCCTAACGACACCATTGTGGAGTTCGACCACAGCATCAACGCCGCCATCAAGAGACTGCGCGACGCCTTGGGGGACACGGCGGAGAACCCGAAATATGTCGAGACCGTAGCCCGCCGGGGCTACCGGCTGCTGGTGCCGGTGGAACACGTAAGGGCGGGGCTTGTGCCTGCCCCTCTGGTTCAATCTGCGGAGCTAGTGCCGGAGCCCCTGGGAGCGCGCGCGTCCCGCCCGCAGCTTCAGAGGGAGGACAAAACGACGGGCGAGACGCCCGCGCTCCCAGGGGTGCTGATCGGCCAGACGCTGTCTCACTACCGGGTGCTCGGCGTGCTGGGCAAGGGCGGCATGGGCGTGGTGTACCGGGCCGAAGACATCCGTCTCGGCCGGCAAGTGGCGTTGAAGTTCCTGCCCGACGAACTCGCCGAGAACCCCCAGGCGCTGGAGCGTTTCGAGCGCGAAGCTCGCGCCGCCTCCACTCTGAACCATCCCAACATCTGCACCATTCATGAAGTGGAAGAGCACGAAGGGAAGCCCTTCATTGTGATGGAGCTGCTGGAGGGAGAAACGCTGCGCGACCGCCTGGAAAACACGAAACTCGAAAATCGAAACTTGAAAATCGATCCTGAGGCGAGTTTCGAATTTCGAGTTTCGAATTTCGGGTCCCGTCCTAAGGCACCCATTCCCGTTCACGAAATGCTCGATTTCGCCATCCAAATCGCCGACGGGCTGGACGCCGCCCACCAAAAGGGCATCATCCATCGAGACATCAAGCCGGCGAACATTTTCATCACGACGACCCGCCAAGCAAAGATTTTGGATTTTGGTCTGGCCAAGCTACAGGGGTCGGGTATCAGGGGTTGGGGGCTAGGGCAAGGTTTTTCGGAAAGAAGCGACCCTCGCCCCCTTGGGGGAGAGGGTGGCGCGCAA
Source organism: Terriglobia bacterium (assembly GCA_035578005.1). Lineage (GTDB taxonomy): Bacteria > Acidobacteriota > Terriglobia > UBA7540 > UBA7540 > Gp13-AA77. Next base: position 1,667 of record DATJYK010000479.1, on the reverse strand, counting down.
GCGCCGGGTGAGGGGGCATCGCCGACCGACACGCCAACCGCCTCCATCGATCCCGAGCACCTCACGCGGCCAGGCTCAGCGATGGGCACCGCCGCCTACATGTCGCCGGAGCAAATACGCGGCGAGAAGCTGGACGCGCGTACGGACCTCTTCTCGCTCGGCCTCGTGCTCTACGAGATGGCCACCGGCCAGCCGGCCTTTTCGGGTGACACGGTCGCGACCGTACACGACGCTATCCTCCGTGACGCGCCGAAACCGGCGCGAGAGTCCAACCCCGATCTGCCGCCGAAGCTGGAAGAGATCATCCACAAGGCGCTCGAAAAAGACCGTAATCTGCGGTACCAGCATGCCTCCGATATTCGAACCGATTTGAGCCGGCTGAAGCGCGATACAGATTCGGGAGGGGCTGCTTCTGTAGCGGCGGTCTCTGACCGCCGCACGGCGGTGGGGACACCGCCGCCACGAGTAGGGGCGCATGGCCATGCGCCCCTACGTCGGTGGCCGCTCTGGCTGGCAGGATCGCTAGCGGTTAGTCTGGCGGGACTTGCGGCCGCGTGGTACGCGTGGCAGCGCTCAAAGCCCAGGCCGGAGCTAACGCAGCGCCAACTCACCACAAATTCCTCTGAGCTTGCCGTGCAGGCCTCGGCCATCTCACCCGACGGCAAGTACCTGGCCTATTCGGATAACGAGGGAATTCACCTGAGAGTGATCGATACGGCAGAGACGCACGCGCTTCCCACTCCGGCAGGTACCAGAATCAACAAGCTAGCTTGGTTTCCCGAGGGCAACAAATTGCTTGCCACTGGGGAAGCCGGCGAGCCCAGGCTGTCCAGCCTCTGGACCATTTCCATTCTGGGCGGGGGGCCGCAAAAGCTCAGAGACGACGCCGCGGATGGCAGCGTCTTTCAGGATGGATCCGGCATTGCACTCGTCAGCGGCGACGGCAAGGAAATCTGGCAAATGGGTCCTGATGGAGAGGAAGCGCGGAAGCTCATGACCGCTTCGGAGGGGGACTTTTTCGACGCGCCCGTGGTGGTCGAGGGCCGGCTCTGGTATGCCAGAGGCTACGTCCCTCCGGCAACACCCGGGATCCTGTTGTACGACGTCGAGTCGCGCGACCTGGACGGTGGCCCGCGCACCATCCTCGTCTCGGACCTGGCTGCGACACCGGGGGCGGCCACAGCCCTTTTGCTGCCGAACGGGCGCTTCATATACTCCCAGTGGGACCGGCCTGACCTCTTCCAGGGCGGGACTCTCTGGGAGATCCAGACTGATCTCAGCAGCGGCCACGCCAGCGGTAAGCCTCGAAGAATCGCAGACTGGCCTGACTTTGAAATTGCAGGCCTGAGCGCAACAGGGGATGGCAAACGGCTGGCGCTCGTCAAGCAACGGAGCGTACCCAGTGTCTATGTGGCAGACCTGGAGGGAAATGGGTCGCGCATCGTCAACCCCCGGCGGCTGACCCTGAGTGACAGTTATGATCACGCCTATGCCTGGACGCCTGACAGTAAGTCGGTCCTGTTCGATTCCGACGGTTAGAGCAGACTGCACTTGTGCCCCACTCGCCTTTGGGATGGGCAGAAATATCTCATCCCTTCCACCCGCTGCGTGGTCAGCGATTTGAAGTTCTCAAGAAACGGCGCGTAGCCGGCGTCGACACGCTCATT
>DATJYK010000478.1:0-1265 GCA_035578005.1 Terriglobia bacterium | reverse complement strand
CGCCGCATTTCAGATTTCCTCTTAATCCACCCGAAGGGCTTGTGCCGAGCGCCTGGCTCCCTGTGGGATTGGACCCATCTCAATCGGATCGTGGCAGTCACAACTACCGCGTCGTGGGGCGGCTTAGGCCGGGCGTTACACTGAGTCAGGCTCAAGCTGACATGGAAGCGATTGCCCGTAATCTGGCGCAAGAGTACCCGGCGGACCAGAGCTTGGGCATCAAAGTGGCCGGACTTGAAGAGAACGTGACCTCGGAGGTCCGTCCGGCGCTTCTCGTCCTCCTTGGGGCGGTCGGGCTGGTACTCTTAATCGCCTGTGCCAATGTCGGCAACTTATTGCTCTCACGCGCCGTGGCGCGGCAGAGAGAAGTGGCGCTGAGGTTGGCGATCGGTGCAGACCGGTCACGAATAGTGAAGCAAATGCTCACTGAGAGTGTGCTGCTGGCCTTGATCGGTGGCGGGGCGGGCCTGCTGTTCGCTTTTCAAGGCCTGACTTTTCTGATCAAGTTGGCGCCGAACGTTCCACGTCTCCACGAGAGCACCGTTGACGGCCGAGTGCTTATATTCTGTTCACTGGTTTCACTCGCGACAGGAATTCTGTTCGGCCTTGTGCCGGCATTCCAAGCTTCCAGAATCCACCTTAACGAAGCTCTCAAACAATCTGGACCCAGCCGCCGGCTGGGCTCAGGCCTACAGATCCCACGTGTTGTTGTTGTGACCGAGATGGCCCTCGCGCTCATGCTTCTCATCGGCGCCAGCCTGCTTATTCGGAGCTTTGTTCGGTTGTCTAATGTGGAGTTGGGATTCAACCCCCAAAATGTTTTGACGGCGATGATTATGCTCCCAGAGTCTCGATACAGCGCGCCGAGCCGCCAAGCTGCCTTTTTTGAGGAGGTGATCCGCCGAATCGAAGCCCTTCCCGGCGTGGAGTTCGTGGCAGCTGCGGATTCAGTGCCGCTTCTTACTAACGACACCGGTCCCGTGAGTGTCGAAGGCCACCCCGAGCCGACACCCGATGGAGTGTCGATCCAGGCAGAGCGTCCCAAGATCACGCCAGGATATTTTCGGGCGATGGGAATCCCGCTGCTTCGAGGCCGGACCTTTACCCGGGCCGACAACGAGACCTCGCTCCCAGTAGCCATCGTGAGCGAGGCGGCGGCCCGGCTGTATTGGCCGGATGAAGACGCGATCGGTAAACGGGTCACCGGCGACGACAGCGACGAGAGTGAGGGCCGGATAGTGTGGCGGCAGGTGGTAGGCGTCGTT
>DATJYK010000477.1:0-14582 GCA_035578005.1 Terriglobia bacterium | reverse complement strand
GCCTGGTCAGACTACGCTCGCGAGCGCCTCGCAGAATTAAGCGGAAAACCGGATTTGGCGCGCCCCGTCAGCATTCGATCGTAGGCCGCGGTTTGGAGCGCGGCCGCACTCCAAAACGCTTCGCGCAACTTCATGCCAAGTACTCAGCCTCATCAGGGCTGGTGAAGTCTGGTTCGCAATGTTCTCATCCGCGACTTCCGCGACTGCTAACAACCGTGGCTGCGCGTTCGCTATGGTAAACTTGTTAGGTTACGTCCGATAAAGCTGGCGATTTTAGTGCGGGTAGACCGTGCAATGATGTGGCAAGCTTGCAGCGAGATCGATTCGGACGAAGAGGTAATCGAAGATGCCTGACGAGAAAGAGGAGAGCTCCGGCTTTAAGGTAGTGGACCGGCGCCCTTTCGCCACCGACGGCAGCGTTCGAGATGAGCGCGACGAGAGCGCCTCAGCACCACGGAAAGTCGAGCGGCCCGAGGCGCGGGCCTCCGCCGATGCCTCCGAGCCGCTGATCGAGGTGGAATCTCCCGAAGAAGGCTTCGAGGCCGCTCTCGATGACCTCGGAGATTCCGAGCAGGCGCCGCTGTCCGGCTTTGACACGCTGGTGTCGTATCTCGGGACCACGGCGATGTTCCAGTTGGGATTGATGGCGGGCCCGACCGGAGAGCGGATACCCGCAGACCTTGCTAACGCGCGGCAAACCATTACCATGCTCGAAGTGCTCGACCAGAAGACGCAAGGCAACCTCACCCAGGACGAGAGCCGGCTGCTTGAGGAAATTCTTTACGAGCTGCGCATGGCCTACGTCGAAGTGGACAAGCGGAACGCCAAGGCCAAATGAGGCTCACGTTTCTCGGCACCGGAACCTCTGCCGGTGTGCCGACCCTGGGCTGCGGGTGTGAGGTCTGCCGGTCCGCCGACCCTCACGACAACCGCACGCGCCCATCCCTCCTGCTCGAATATAGCGGCCGCGCGGTGGTGATCGATACCTCGCCCGACTTCCGTCACCAGGCGTTGCGGCAAGGCCTTAACCGCCTGGATGCGGTGGTCTTCACCCATGACCACGCCGACCACATCCTCGGCCTCGACGACGTCCGGCCCTTTTACTTGCGTGACAAAATCCCCATTCCCATCTACGCCGACGAACGCACCATGGGAAGCATCCGCCGGGTTTACAAGTACATCTTTGACCAAGACTATCCGTACGGCGGACTGGCCAAGCTAGACCCGCACATTATTGATGGGCCTTTCGAGCTTTGGGGCGAGAAGTTGATCCCGCTGCAGGTGTTTCACGGCAACTTGCCGGTATTGGGGTTCCGCTTCGGCAGCGCCGCGTATGTGACTGACTTTAGTACCATTCCGGAGTCAACGGCGGCACAGCTTGAAGGCCTCGAGGTGCTGATTCTGGACGCGCTCCGGCATGAGCCGCACCCCTCGCACTCGACGGTGGAGCAATCACTGAACTGGGTGGAGAGGCTGAAGCCGCGCCGCGCTTTCTTTACGCATATCGCGCACGAGCTTTGCCACGAACCAACCAACGCAACGCTGCCTCCAACCGTTCGCCTGGCTTACGATAGCCTGAGCCTGGAGATTTGAGGTTCACAAGTAATACGGCAACCGGACGTCACAAGACGCCATGCAATTGATTCATGCCATCAGCGAGCTTCGCCAGCCGTCTCAAGCGAGTGTCATCACGGTTGGCAACTTTGACGGTGTGCACGTCGGCCACCAAAGGCTTTTGCGCCGCGTGGTGCAGCGTGCACAAGAGGCGGGTGTGTCGTCGGCCGTGCTCACGTTTGATCCCCATCCAACCTACGTTCTCGCACCAGATCGTGCGCCTAAGATCCTCACGCCGCTGCCCGAGAAAGTCGCACTGATCGAGGCGACGGGCGTCGAAGTCCTCTGGGTGCGACGGTTTACCTTGGCGCTTTCGCGGATGTCACCGGCGGAATTCTTCGATGAAGCGCTTGTCCGCGGACTCCGGGCGCGAGCCGTGGTGGTCGGACCGAATTTCCGCTTCGGTCATCGCCAGGCGGGTGATGTGCAGTTACTCAGGCAACTCGGCCGCGAACGCGGAATCGAGGTGGAGGTGATGGAAGCGACGCGGGTCCGCGGGCAAATGGCTTCCAGCACCCGCATCCGGGAGCTCGCCGCGCTGGGACGCGTCAACCTTGCCGGCCGCCTGCTGGGAAGGCCATTCAGTATTTCAGGGCCGATCGTTCGGGGATCCGGCATCGGCCGCCAACAGACGGTGCCGACGCTGAATCTCGCCCACGTTGATCGGATGCTGGACGGCCAGCCTCCGCGTCAACTTCCCAGAAGCGGAGTCTACGTCACGCGCACCCGAGTGGCGGGCCGTGAGCATGAGTCCGTCACCAACGTCGGACGCAAGCCGACTTTTGGCGAACACGAGCTCACCGTAGAGCCTTATTTGCTGGATTATCGCGGCGGCCACATCGACGCCGACACGATGGAGATTCAGTTTCTGCATCGCTTACGCGATGAGCGCAAGTTTCCCGACGCGGCTACCCTCAAGGCGCAGATCATGCGGGACGCCGTGCGGTCGATTGGGTATTTTCGTCGGCTTCGGTTCTTTCAGCGCGTTCTGGCGGCGCCCCGAGGAGAATCTTGCTAGCCGACGGGGGAAAACCAGGCTCCTGGCAAAGCATCACCCCCGGGTACTACCGATGCGCGCTAACGAACCCAAGCTTGTATCACGTTGTTGCAGCGTATCTTAATGGCGATCAGGGGGCCTATTTTCCGAACGAGTCAAAAAAACGAACCCAAAACACTTAACCCATAGATTCAAAGATGGATAGGAGTCAAAAAGGGGCCAATTTCGCGTTCGAAAACGAACCTAAACGAACCTGATTTTCGAGGGAAAAAACGTGCAAAATCGGGAAACGAACCCAACGAACTCGATAAACGAACCCGAGCTTCGCCCCGGTGGTTGGGTGTGGGCTCGTTGGTTTGAGGTCGAAGACTTCGCGAGTCTAAGCGTAAACGTTGAGGCTGTTGCCGGAACCCTGCTCGTTGCCGACCTGGGTTTGGGGCGCCTGTCCCGCGCTCTGGATCAACTGCAAGATAGCTGACGTCTCGGTGGAATTGGCATCCGCGAGAGCCGCGATTTGGTTGATCGCCGGACCTTGTGGGTTCTGTGAGATGTTGTCGAGCAACGGGCCAGTGATGCTGCTGATGCTGCCGATAGACATAGCCGTACTTATCCCCCTTCTATCATGTTCTATCGGCAACCTTCGTTGAGAAGTTGAGGCCAACCTCACGCGGATTTTGCGTCTCTAAGTTCTTGCCTCTTCTGGTCAGAATGTTACGTTCAGCGGCCACTGATCCGCGAGAAGCCTGGCTTAGTGCCGATGGTGTCATGGCGGCATGGGCAATCGAGGCACCCTACGCGCATCTCGCCAAAATCCGTTTGATTGGAAGGCGGCGAAGCGAGCGAAGCAAAAGCGACGCCTTTCTTGACTGACCTGAAACTGACTTTCTATAATTCTAAGGGAGGTATCCCTCAAATGAGAAAATGTGCGACGGCCGCTGTTCTGCTTGTCGTGTCTGCCGTCGCCGGCGCACAGGGCAATCAGCCGTCCCAAAATACCGCCAACTCCCCCCCTGCCAACTCGCAGGACACGATCAAGGTCAACGTTAACGTCGTTAACGTCCTGGCGACAGTTACGGACAAGAAGGGTCACATCGTTCTGGATCTTGGGCAGAAGGACTTCCGGCTGTTCGAGGACAACCAACCACAGACGCTGCGATACTTCAGCCGCGAAACGGATCTGCCCCTCCGCATTGGCATCCTCATCGACACCAGCAACAGTGTTCGCGAGCGGCTACACTTTGAGCAAGAGGCGGCGGTCGACTTCCTGAACCAAGCCCTGCGGCCCAGCGAGGACCAGGCTTTTGTCCTTGGTTTCGATGTTGAACCCCAGGTTGTGCAAGATTACACGGATGACGTTGACAAGCTCGCGACCGCCATTCGAAGCTTGCAGGCGGGAGGGACCACCGCGCTTTACGACGCAATCTACTATGCCTGCAAGCAGAAAATGATTATTGAGCCCCAGCCCCAGCCTTACATTCGCCGCGTGCTCATCATCGTGAGCGACGGCCGTGACAACGAAAGCCAGCATTCTCGCGAGGAGGCGTTGGCGATGGCGCGGCGGTCAGAGGCCGTCATTTACACGATCAGCACCAACAATAGCGGTGCCAGCTCTACCGAGGATACGGCTCATGGTTCCGGCAACCCCGGGGATAAAGTACTCAAGTATTTCGCAGAGGAAACTGGCGGGCGGGTTTTCTTCCCGTTTGAAGCCACTGATCTGGCTTCAAATTTTCAAGATATCGCGCGTGAGCTGCGGAGCCAGTACAGCTTGGGCTACGTGTCCACGAATCAGAAGCACGACGGCAGCTTCCGCACTATCTCAATTGCCGCCGCTGAGAAGGGTTACAAAGTGCGGGCCAAGACAGGTTACTTCGCCCAGTCCCCTTAATATGCGGCTTTTGCGACGCACCTAAGGGGACTTCGGCTCGGGAGAGTGCGGTTAGCTGGAAGGCGCGTAATATCCTCGACGGGCTTGCACGCTGTAGCCCCCCTGCGTCACGCGAACCTTGATATGGCGGAAGGAGCCGTCGTTGTTCTTGTTGGAGGGCGTATATCCCAGCAGGTATTGAGTTCGCAGTTCCTTTGCAATCTCTTCGAAGGCCGCTGAAGTGTCGCGCGAATTGCTCGCGCGGATCACCCGGCCTCCCGTTTCCGATGAGAGCTTATTCAGAACTCCCTCGCCGCCGTAGCCCAAGCCTCCTCGCATGTAAAAGCCCCGGTCAGCAAGCAGGATCGAGTAAATGATCACGTCCGCCTTTTGCGCCGCATCGAGTCCCTGATTCAGCGTTAGCTTACTGCCTTCATCCTCGCCATCGGTGACCAGGATGATCACCTTACGTCCCGATTCATTACTCAACATGTCGTGCGAAGCGAGATAAACGGCGTCATAAAGATGAGTGGCGCCGCCCGTGGTGGGAAAGGTGCCGGGCATCGGTCCTCCGCCTCCGCCGTTGATCTGGGTTTCATCGATGGCGCGATCGAGATATCCAAGGTCACTCGTAAAGTCCTGCAGGAGCTCGACGTCGACGTCGAAGTGCATCACTGCGAAGGCATCCTTCGGGCGCAGGACTTCACTGGCGAACAGCTTCGACGCCGCCTGCTCACCGGGCAGCACCCGGCCCTGGCTAGGACTGGTGTCAACGGCGAGCACAAGCGTTAGAGGTGTGTCGGTCTGCTTCGAAAAATACTTGATCGTCTGAGGCACGTTATCCTCAGTCACTTCAAAGTCGCCCTGGGCAAGATCAGGCACCAATCTCTTCTTGTCATGAACCACCGCATAGACGTTGACGACGTTCACCGAGACCTTCAGCTGAGCTGCCGGGGGCGGCGGCGCCTGTTCTTGTTGCTGCGGCTGCGGTCGCGAGACGCTATGCGGAACGAATACCAGGCAGCACGCCAGCGCCACCGTGAAAGTCTTCTTCGTTCGGAAAAGGCTACTGATCATAGGAACTCCGGCGGAGCACTCTGTGGTTATGATGCAAGTCGATGCCCACGCGTTACCGGCGCGCGAGGCCGCCGATCAAGTGCTATCGCTGAGAAAGGTCCGGCATCTTGGCCGGCAAGTGACGAGCGTTGATCATTGCTCTTTCATGGCCGTTTCCCTTCCGCGCACACCGCACCTTAAGCGATTCGGTTGATGAATTTCGTCGACAGCAGCACCGATCATCATTCCTTGGAGAGAAAATTGTGATCCTACGAAGAACAATTCCAACTCATGTCATTCACTTTTTTCTTGACAAGCGAACTGGCACTCACTATACATTGAAGCTGATAACGCGCTCCGCCGTTTTTAGTTCGGCGGAAATTTCAGAATGATGAGAGGAGAATAGAATGCCAGCGAAGAAGAAAGCCAAGAAGAAGAGATAAGCTTCTTCAAGGATTTTCGACTAGACGGTTCGGGGATGCAGCGATGCATCCCCGAGCTGTTTTTATGGGCATTCTTCCTCACCGCCCGTGACCGGCGGGGCCGCCGAAGAGGTGGATTCAACCGGTATCCCATCAGGCGGCGGTTCCGTGCTGCGCACAGCGCGGGGCATCTCATCGAGAGCCGGAAGTTCCACAATGTCGTCACCCACAACGGCCCCTAGCTCCTTGAACTTTCTAGCCGCGGTCAGAACACGGCTCTCGAACGAACCCGCCGCCCGGTTGTAGCCATCGACCGCTCTCCTCAGGGCGGTGCCCGCATCGGCAAAGTGCCCGACGAACACTCGAAGCCGGTCGTAAAGCTGGCGCCCTAGGTCACCGACCTGCTGCGCGCTCTTCTCCACCTGCTCCTGACGCCAACCATAGGCCACGGCGTGGAGCAGAGCGATGAGGGTGGTCGGCGTGGCTATCACCACGCGCTTCTGCATCGCGTCTTCGATCAGTGAGCGGTCCTGCTCGAGAGCCGCGCTGAAGAAGGACTCTCCGGGAAGAAAAAGCACCACGAGCTCGGGCGAGGGCTGAAGCTGCTCCCAGTAAGCTTTTCCTCCGAGTTGATTCATATGGGTTCGCACTACGCGCGCATAGTTCTCGAGGGCTGCGCGGCGTTCCAAATCGCTCGAAGCCCCCACGGCGTCGAGAAACGGCTGCAGGGGAGCTTTGGCGTCGATCGCGATGCGACGCTCGCCCGGCAAGTTGACGATGAGGTCCGGGCGAAATCGTCCGGCCTCGTCCTGCAGTGACTCCTGCTCCTTGAAGTCACAATGCTCCGACATGCCGGCAAGCTCAACGACGCGCCGTAACGTCAGCTCACCCCAGCGGCCGCGAACCTGCGAACCGCCTTTCAGGGCCGCAGTCAGGTTTCCGGTCTCCCGTTGCAAGCTTTCGCTGGCCACCAACAGGTTCTTGAGCTCGCTCGCCAGTCCGCCATACGCTTCCGCTCTCGCCTTTTCCATCTGGTGGATCATTTCTCCGTAACTCTTCAGCGAGTCCCCGAGGGGTGCCACGAGCGATTCGATGGCCTGCTGGCGGGCCAACAGCGCACCCTCCGCCTCAGCGCGGAGCATGCCGAACTTCTGATCGGCAAGCTGCAAGAAGGACTGGCTCTGCGAGGCCAAGACGTCACCCGAGAGCGCCTTGAAAGTCTCGGCAAGCTTCAACTGAGCTTCGTTCAGCAAGCGATGTTGTTGATCCAAATTCTTGCGCTCGGCATCCAGCGACGTCTCGGCGATCACCCTCGCCTTCTGCTCACCTTCAAGCTTCTCGCGCAGCTTCAGCGTCTCCTGCCGCTCGACGTCTTGCTGGCGGCGGAGCATGCCAGCCTCAGCCTCAGCGGCCGAGGTGCGACGCTCGGTCTGGCGGAACCGAACAAGCGCCACAATCCAGGCGACTGCGGCTCCAATCACCACGCCGAGGGCACCGAAGATCCACTGATTCATAAATCCACCTTGAACTTTTGGCAGCGAGTTAGGGACGGTTGGGGTTCAGTTCGGCGCCCTCGAGAGGACGCGGCGCTTCGCGCTAGGCCTCTTCCTGCGTAGGGCAGATGGCCACGAAGTCACAATGCCGGCAGACATAGCCCGGCGTCGGCTCAAAGCGTTGTTCGCGGACGGCCTCGGCCACCTCATGAATCTCGCTTTGCACGTCATCGAGGTCCTTTGAGGTTCGCACGCTGGAAACAGCCTGATTGGTGGAGAGATTGTAGAAAGTCAGCCTTGAGGGACACAGTCCGAGCGCGCGTTCGGCGGCGAGAGCGTACACCGAGAGCTGGAGGCTCTTTTCAGCGTCTTTTTGCGTCCTCGGACGGCCGGTCTTGTAGTCAATCAGCTCCACCTCGGAACCCGGCGGCGGACTTGCGGAAGGCACCGCTTCTCCGGCTTGCCATACCTTCGCGCCTCCCGACCCGTGCTCTGGAAGCTCTGAGCTGAGCGCCTGCACCTGATCGATTCGCCCTTGCACCCTGACGCCGTTCACCTCAAGGCTGAAGCCCTGCTCGCTCACCAGGTGGTTCGGGACGGGCTGCGAGTTTTGCCAGCTCACGAACTCGCGCAGTTGATCGAGACCGTCCCGCTTCGACTGTTCCACGTGGTAACCGTCCTGGAAGCCTGTGTCCTTCCAGGCGCGCAGGAAGTAGAGCTCCACGTCTTCAAAGCGCGGCGTACCTTCCTGGCGCAGTTTGAAATAGTAGCGTACGCTCTCATGCATCACCGCGCCGAAGGTCAGCGCGCCTTGAGGCGCTGTTTGAATCCTGAGCAGGTGCTTGAACTTGAACTGCAGCGGGCAGGTGCGATAGGTCTCGATGGCGGTTGCGCTGAGGGTGAGAGGCTTGTCCGGCTCCCCAACTTCCCGTACCGGCCTTCGGGCCCACTCTTCGAGGTCCGGGTGCAGCATCGGGCCCACATCTTGCGTATCGAACAAGCTCATTTGTGCGCCCACGCCCGCTGGCGCGCGCTCCGACAGCAAAAGTTTCGCCGTCTGCGCAGGCTGAGCTGATGGAGCCTTGGCCGTCTTCTTCGCGGCGGACATTGCCGTCCCTGCGGTGCCCTCCACGTCTGGCGCCTTGATCCGCTCAATATCGCGGGCTTCAACAGCCCGGTCCGATAGCAGATCATCGACAAAAACCGAAGCCTTACGTCCCAGTTTGACGAAGGTGGAGACGTAGAGCCGCTGGCGCGCCCGCGTAAGCGCCACGTAGAACAACCGCCTTTCTTCCTGCAGGTGAATGCCGGGCGGCGCCGGCGGACCCTTCCGCAGCGCGTCGGGAAATTCGATGACAGACCTCTTTTCAGTGCCGGGGAAACGCTGCCGCGCAACGCTCAGTATGAATACGACGGGAAATTCCAGTCCTTTGGCGCCGTGAACTGTCATCATCTGCACAGCGTCCAAAGCGTCTTGAACGTCGGCAGTCTCAATCGCGCCGCCGGCCTCAATAAAGTAATGCAAGTATTCCATGAAGGCTTCGAGGGGAGGGCGACGGCTTTCGTTTTCGGTCTCGGGCGGCGGCACCAGGCTTCCGCCTTGGTGTTTCTTCTCCCACTCTTCCACGAATTTCCGAAAAGCCACGACGCGCTCCTTGTCAGAGCCGGCAGGCAAAGAATCCAGACCAAGCCCATCCACCAGGCGGTCAAACAGCGTCGTCATAGGTGCGACGTCAGCAATCTTGCGAAGCCCGCCAAGCATTATTTCGAGCTGCGGCCAGCCGGTGCGACGGAGGTCGGCGGCGAACAGCGTCTGTTCCATGGAGCGAATCGCCGTGTAGATGGAGGATTTTCCCTGGCTGGCCCGCCGGCGCGCGTCCCTCGCCAGGTCTTCGGGGAACCGCCATCGCGGCGCCAGCAGGACGCGCGTGAGACTGATGTTATGGTGTGGTGAGTGGATGAGCTGAAGATAGGCGATGAGGTCGCGCGCCATGGGCGTTCGCAGGATGGACAGTCCGCGAATGTTGAAGGGGATTTGCCGCGCGCGAAGCTCACGCACCAGTCCCTGGCGATACAGGTGCGCTCGATACAGCACGGCGATGTCGCCCAGTTGGGTTCCACGCGCCGCCAACCGCTCAATCTCGTCGGCTACCCATACCGCTTCGCTCGGTTCGCCTGAGGATTCCACAAGATAAACTCTGGCCCCTTCGGCGTTTTCAGTACGGAGGGGCGGCTTCGCCTGATAGCGTCCTTGGTTTTTCGCGATCACTACGTCGCTTGCCCGCAGAATCCTGCGCGTAGAACGGTAGTTCTGGTTCAGGTAAACCGTCCGATGGCCGGGAAAGGCCTCATCGAACATCCGGAAAGCGCCGCTCGACGCGCCCCGGAAGCGGTAGATGGCCTGATCGTCATCACCCACCGCCGTGATGTTGCAACCGGGTGCGACCAGGCGCTTCAGGATCTCGACCTGGGCAAAATTCGTGTCCTGAAACTCATCCACCAGAACATAGTGAAAGCGCTTCCGATAGGCGGCCAACAAATCCGGCTCGCGTTCCCACAGGCGCAGGGTTTGACTGATGAGACTGCCGAAGCTGGCGCAGCCGGCTTGCTCCAGCAGTTCGCGGCTGCGGCGAAAGACACGCGTCAGCTCCTCCTTCTTCTCGATCTCGGCAAGGTCCAGGTGGTCTCCGGGCGCGCGATCGAATTCAGCCCGGAGCCGCGCCACGTAGGCGGCAAAGTGGTCCGGCTCCACCAGTTCGTCCTGGCAGCGCGAGAAAAACTCATTCAGATCGTGCAGGAAGGCCCCCGGCTCGGCGAGCTTACGATAGTGCTCAAGGCCGAGCGCGCGCATCCGCAAGCGCAGGAAGATCCACAGGTCAACGTCGTTCAGCACCTGCTGATCAAAGTTCCGTTCAGCGAGCACCTGATTGCAAAAGGAATGGAAGGTGGCGATCCAAGGTGAGGTCTCGAGGCCCGGCAGAGCGTCGTGGACGCGGGACTTCATCTCCCACGCCGCCTTGTTGGTGAACGTCAGGGCAAGGATGTTCTCGGGCCGCGTTTCGGCCTTCGTTTCAGCGTGGGGCCGAACGCCCGCGTCAGATCGGTCGCGGCCTCCCAGCAGGTGAACGATTCTTTCCGTAATCACGCGCGTCTTGCCCGTGCCCGGACCCGCGATGATGAGCAAGGGGCCGTCGCCGTGTTCCACCGCTGCGCGTTGTTCGGAATTCAACTCTAAGGCGGAAGCCACATCGACATTATTTCGCGAAGCCCAGCGGGAGGCAAGGGAGGCCGGGAATTCCGTCAGCGAGTGAGAGTTGCGTTCGTGGGAAGCCTGCGGCTTGAACTTGGGCTGCCGATCATACCCAACGGAGCGTCGTTGGCGCCACAGTTCGACAATGTGCTGACGCTCCGTTTGATCGACTTCCCTCACCCGCTCCCGCTAATCATAAAACCTGGCGGCAACATCGGGCACTGTGGCACGATTAGTGTGAGGAACCATGCAAACTTGGACCCTAAAGCCCATCGGTTTCGTTCACAGCCCGTTCTCTCAGACTAACCAGGTACCACGCGGCCTCGGAGCAAAGCACGACGAAGAGGGAACTCTTGAAATCCTTCCAGAGTTCCAAGAGGGCTTGCGCGACATCGAAGGGTTCTCTCATCTCTACGTTGTGTGGGTCTTCGACAAGAGCCAGGGCTACGAGCTTGTCGGCACGCCGCCCTGTGACTCAAGCCCTCACGGCGTGTTTGCTACAAGGTCGCCGTACCGGCCTAATCCCATCGGCTTGACCGTCGTGCGGCTGCTCGGCCGTGACGGCAACCGGCTACGCGTCCAAGGTGTCGACATGCTGGAAGGCACTCCGATCCTCGACATTAAGCCCTACCTCAGCAGCCTGCCCGAAGCGGAGCTGAAGCGCGGTTGGCTGGCAGAGGCGGAAGCGAGGCGGGCCGGGAAGGTGTGAGACATCCCTGGGAGCGCGGGCGTCCCGCCCGCCAATGAGCGCCGCTCAATTCGCTGCGATAAACTACGGCTCTACAAGTTTGCAGCTCGCTAAAGGAGGACGCGATATGCTTGGAAAAGACCTCGCCTACGCTTGGCGCACACTGAAGCAGAGTCCCGTTTTTGCGCTCACTGCAGCCATAACGCTGGCCCTTGGCATTGGTGCGAGCACGGCGATCTTCAGTGTGACCAACGCGGTGCTCCTCCAACCCTTGCCTTACCGCGATCCGAACCGGCTGGTGCTGGCCTGCTCCGACATGACCCGCCGCCACGTGCGCGACTTTCCATTTTCAGACGCCAATTTCATTGACCTGCGGAACGGCGCCAAGCGCTTTTTCGAAGAGTTCGCCGCCATCAATACCGGCCGAGGTGTGGTGCCGAGGGAGGACGGCACCTCGGAGCAGGTAACCTTTGCTGCCATCACGCCCAACTTCTTCCGGCTGCTCGGAGCCCGGATTCTCGTAGGCCGCGATTTTACGGACTCGGACGGCCTCCCGCAGCCGCCTCAACCTCCGCCCGCCGGCGGCAATCCGAACGCGCCCAACGCTGCCGCACCACCCGCGCCGCCACAACTGCCCACCTTCGCCATTCTGAGTTACGGTTACTGGCAGCGGCGCTACGGCGGCGATTCATCCATCGTGGGCCGCGGTGTTCTGAATGCAGGCCAAGCCAACTTTCAGATTGTGGGGGTGCTGGCTCCTGGCTTCGAGCTGCTTTTCCCGCCCAATCTGAATGTCGAACAGTCTCCCGACGTGTGGATCGCCAACCGAATAGCCTATGACGTGCCGAATCGGATGAACGTTTCTCTGCAGGTGGTCGGTAAGCTCAGGGAGGGCGCATCACTGAGGCAGGCGCAGTCTGAGGTGGATGCCGTGGCAGCCCAGGACCGCCAGATTCTACCAATTCTTCAGACCGCCGGCTACAGCATTCGGCTTGAGCCGATGAAGGCGTATCTCGTGGCCGAAGTTCGGCCCGCCATTCTCGCCTTGATGGGCGCGGTGATTTTTCTCCTGCTTATCGCGTGCTCCAACGTGGCCAACCTGCTACTGGTACGCGCTTCCCTGCGTGAGCGCGAACTGGCGGTGCGCACGGCGCTCGGCGGCAGCCGGTGGCGCCTCGTGCGGCAGATGTTGGCCGAAGCCCTGTTGCTCTCTGCCATCGGAACGCTGCTGGGCGTGGGCCTGGCCTGGGCCGGCATCCACGAACTGCTCGCGATCGCGCCCGAGAACCTGCCACGGCTCCAGTCAATCGCGATCAATCCCGTCGTGCTGGTCTTCGCGGTGCTGGCCGGGCTCGCAGCAACGGTGCTCTTCGGCACTACACCGGCGCTGCGCGCCTCGCGGCCCGACGTGATGCAGGTACTGCGCTCGAGCGCCCGAATGGCGGGCCTGAGTGGCGGCGGCCTGCTGCGGAACGTTGTAGTAGTTGCCGAAGTGGCGCTCTGCTTCGTCCTGCTCATCGGCTCGGGCCTGATGATCCGCAGTTTCCTCGCTCTCGAGCGCATTGACCCGGGATTTGACGCCAAAGGTCTACTCACCTTCAACCTGCTCGGCGTGTTTCAAGGCCGGCCGAAACCCGAGCAGCGCGCGGCGCTGATCCGCGAGATTCAAGATAAACTCCGCGAGCTGCCTGGGGTACAGAGCGTGACGGCCTCCACCCCGTTTCCGCTTACGGGCGGATTTTTCCCCATCCGTTGGGGCCTGGAGCCTGCGCTCACCGACCCCAGTAAATTCCAGGCGGTGGATAACCAGGAGGTGCTACCCGGTTATTTCGAGACGCTGCGCACACCGCTGCTGTTCGGCCGATCTTTCACAGAGGCAGACAACGCACCCGACAGAAACGTAGTGATTGTGGATCAGGCCCTGGCCGCCAAAGCCTTCCCCAACGAGTCGGCAATAGGCAAGCGCATCCTGATTCGCATCCGCACGCCACAGGCGGAGTGGGTGCAAATCATCGGCGTGGTGGGGCATCAGCGTGATGTGTCGCTGGCCGCGCCCGGCCGCGAGCAGATCTACTTCACCGACGGCTTCCTGGGCCACGGTGTGGTGGGCACATGGGCCATCCGCACCGCAGGCGACCCGGCGAACCTCTCCGGGCCCGTGCGGGCGGCGTTGACGCAGCTTGACCGGCGCCTGCTTATTACCGAAATGCAGCCCATGAGCGACCTCGTGAAGAAGGCGCAGGCGCCCACCCGCTTTTCGCTTCTGCTGATCGGCGTCTTCGCGGTGATCGCGGCTTTGCTGGCGGGCGTGGGACTCTACGGCGTGCTTTCAACGGTGGTCCGGCAGCGAACGGCTGAAATCGGGGTTCGCATGGCGCTGGGCGCGGTGCCAGGTAGCATCTTCAAGCTGGTGGTGGGCGAGGGGCTGCGGCTAAGCGCCACCGGCATTGTCATCGGGCTGATTGCGGCGCTGGGCGCGACGCGGGTGATGGCCAGCATGCTGGTGAACATCAAAGCCACAGACCCGGCCACTTACGTTCTCATGGCCGCAGTCTTTCTCGTCATTTCAGCCCTTGCCTCCTGGCTGCCCGCCCGACGCGCGGCCGCGCTTCAACCCGTCGTGGCGCTGCGAGAGGAGTAGGGACACACCCGGAGGAGGCCGATGAGAAGCAACGGGTGTAGAGTACCGCAACGCAGCCGCCCAAGAAGCGTTCAACACGGGGTCCGCCGCAACTCCGTAGCCTCGGTGTTGAAGGCTTTCGGGCAACCGCAGACCCAACTGCGCGCTCGGAACTGCCAGAGGGGAGATGCCGTCGAGGTGCAGCGGAAGGTAGGCTGGCTGGGAGGGAGTCTAATCCTGGAGGCCGACCGGCTTCTCGCTGCACTTCGACGACATCTCCCGTTCGTGGTCGGGTCAAGGGTGGTCTGGCCTCAACCACTCACAGAGATATAAGCGCAATTTGAAGACGAATTGGGTCACGCTCGGGGCCCTGGAATGGCCTTAATTCTCAGAAGCAGGCCTGCGCCGTGGTTACGGCACGATGGCAATGAGGTCACGAGAGCTGAAATAACATCCCAACTGCAAGCCACAATATGGGCAGCGGTTCGGGTAGTGGCACAGTTTGACGTAGGGGCGGCCCTTGTGGCCGCCCAAATGACAGAACAGATTCGAAATGGGCGGCCACAAGGGCCGCC
>DATJYK010000476.1:0-4650 GCA_035578005.1 Terriglobia bacterium | reverse complement strand
CCTATAAGCAGACGATCGCTCGGTGGCTTTGGCCTGACGTCATTCGAAACCAAGATGCGTCTGTCGCTAAAGCCAAGCAGGCTATTTCCCACTACAAAAAGGCGGTTGGCGAACCCACGGGCTTGGCCGAGCTGATGGTCTTCTATTGCGAGCAGGCGGCCGGGTTTTGTGGCGACATCGGATATCAGGAGGAGAGCTACTTCTCCTCGCTAGTGCGTATATTCGAGCAGGCTCTCACGATTGCGAATCGATTGCCCGCCAACACCCGTCATGCCTTGCTCGCCCGCCTGGATCGCGTACGCAACATCAGCCACAAGTTCGGCTATGGCGTCGGAGACGACATGGACTTCCTCCTTGCGAGGTACACGTAGTGCCGGGGCCCTCGATCCCTCCGTGCCCTTAATCCCGGCTTCACCCTCAGATATCAACATTCACGCAGCCCTGCCGAAAGCACACCAACATCCTGTCTTGGTCTTTGACCTCGAGTTCGCCGCGGTGGCTGACGATAAGGTGTTGCAGCACGGTTTTAAGTGTTAGAGGAAAATCCTCAAGCCGAGCCAGTTCGTGCTCCAGTGTTTCCAGGCCCAGAGCTACATGGCCGACGAGTTGCCCGCGTGTGCTGTAGCCCAGGCGGCGGGTTCGCCCTCAGTTCCTCACTCTTGCCGATGTCGTGGAGGATTGCGCGGGCCACCAAGAGATCAAGAGCGAGGCGCGGATAGTGTTCCGTCAGTCTTGCGGCCAAGCCGAGGACAGAAGGAATATGCTCAGACTACTGCGATAGGCATGGTGCAAACGGTCCCACCAGGGGCCACCTTGAGCGCTCGCACAAGATCCTCGTTGTCTGAGGATATGGTCTGACAGCTTCTCTGCCCATGTCAGCCATGCAGAGCGAGAGACAAGAGAGCAATGACTCGTGAAAAGTCGGCAATGGGTTCAGCGGGGCCTCAGCGGTGCCCATTGTCTGCTACTAACTCAGGGACGGTTGCTTCCGTGCTTGACGCGATAGTTCCCAATCGCTCGCCGCCATTGGTGGGCGGCCCTCTTCTGCTCCAGGGCACCAGCGGTAGAGCTGTCGCTCCAGCGAAGGGACGTAGGCCGTCCACTCCTCACCGGTGGGTCCCCGATCGATAAGCCGCCAAGCCTGCTCCAGTCGGGCGTCGACCTCATCCAGATAATGGAGAAGAATGGCCTCCGGTGAGGCCGGTCTCCGGAGGGCGCCTTTTTCGATGTCTCCGTGGTGGCTGACGATAAAGTACTGCAGCAAGCTCTTGATCTCGATCGGGAAACCTTCGAGCCGCGCCACGTGCCGCTCCAGAATCTCCAACCCCAACGCTACGTGTCCCACCAGCTGCCCGCGCGTCGTGTAGCCCAAGCGGCGCGATGTCCCAAGCTCCTCGACCTTGCCGATGTCGTGCAGGACGGCGCCAGCAATCAACCAATCCCGATTCAGCCGTGGGTAGTGTTCAATGAACCGACGTTGGCTGGTCCACCTGAACTGTTATGTCTTCGCTTGTGATCGTCCTGATGCTTCTCGTTACCGGCGGTTTGTTCGCCCTGACCAGAAGTCATCTTTGGGATCATCATTCGCGCTCCACGTCAAACGTGCGCAATCTCGGTCACAAGCTTTGTGAACAGCGACGCTTTTGAGGCTCGGCGCCTTCAAATAGGCCCGGGCACAAACATGGGTGAGCCTGGGAAAGCCCGATTCTCGGACACCTTAACTAAGAGGGCCGTGGGGCGATCCTTGGTGCGTCGCCGGAAGTCTCCGCCCGCCCTTACTGGTCTAGCAACTCCAGTTGCTAGCATGACGAGGGATTCGTTCGCACGGCTGCGGGACTGCAGGGTGTAAGACTGCAGAATCTGGCGGCGTCGGCCCCAGGGCGAAACAGTGCCAGAGGCGCGACCTCCATCGATCCAGGTTCATATGGAACTGTCAGTCACGCCTCCCCTTCCTTTCCAAAGTCGGCTGGCGTCGTCGCTGAAATTTGACTAGAAATCCTTTCCTTCGCACGGTGTTTTTCACGGTCTGAAATACGGCGATCAACGAGGTTGGACTGTATGGAAATCAATGCGAAGGATGAAGGATTGTCCCTGCAGCGGCACAGGCCTGCTCGCGCACTGGCAGTGCGGGGGGACTCCCACAACTCAGCCGCCACACCTCAGAACGAAAGAGTCGAGAGCACCAGGCTTTTGACAGTCGAGCAAGTGGCCGACATGCTCCATGTACCGCCACCGTGGGTCTACGGCCACACGAGGCGCCGCGCCCTGGATCGCACAGTGAGATAGACATCTTGAGGTGGGTGGAAAGGCAGAGGGGATAGGCTTTGGACGGCGCACACGCTACACTAGCAGGTGACGTAGGGAAAAGCGGACGAGCCAACGAGAGAAAGGAGAATCGTATGGCTCGACGCCGTTACCAAAGCGGCTCTGTTTTCAAGCGGGGTAAGAACTGGGTGTTGCGTTACCGAGAGGACATTCGAAATCCGGACGGGTCAATCGAACGGCTCCACCGCTCGGTAATGCTTGGTCAATCAGCTACCAAGAAACAAGCGAAAAGGGAAGCCGACACACTCTTGCGGGACATCAACAGCGGACATCGGCACCCTCAGTCATGCCTGACCTTTGCCGACTTCTGGCATGGTTACTTCGTGTCGGAGGTTCTGGACAAGCGCAAATTCTCAACTCGGCAGGTGTACGGTTACCTGGCGGACAAGCACCTGCTGCCTTTCTTCGGAAGCCATCGCCTTTGCGACCTCTCCCGCCCGGACGTTCAGGATTTCGTGAATCTGAAGCAGCGGGAGAATTACGCGCCCAAGACGCTCCGGCATCTTCGCAATTTGCTCAGCAAGGTGTTCCGGCGTCGCGGTGTCGCGAGAATTGATCGCAAAGAATCCGGTGCGGAACCTCGAACTTGCCACCACTGGAGAAGCGTCGCCAGGCTCGAGTGCTCACGCTCAAGAAAATCTCTGACCTCTTGCAGGCTGGGATGACGAGCTTCGAGCGGTCTTTATGCTCGGACTGCTTCCCGGCCTGCGGATCGGTGAAATCCTGGCCCTCAAAGTGAGTGATCTTGACTTGGAGAACCGATTCTTCAACGTTCAACGCAATGTTTACCGCGGCCACATCCAGAACACGCCGAAGACACCGGCTGGCGACCGTTGGGTGCCGATCGCATCAGTTCTGCTGTCGGTTCTCCAACGGTGGATCCAGGTTCGGCCAAATGGTTCCGATTGGCTGTTTCCGAGCGAAGCACGAACGGCTCAATATGAGCGTAACCTGCTGCGTCGCGAGGTACGGCCTCTTTGTATCGACTCGGAATAGCTCGTTTTGGCTCGCACAGTCTCCGTCACACGTTCTCGACTTACGGAGGGAACAGTGGCGTCCCGCTGCCTGTGCTTCAATTTCTCTTGGGGCATGCCAGTGCGGAGACCACGATGATCTACACGCATCCGCTCGCGGAAGCACAACGGCGCGCGGTGGAGCAAATGACGACGATTTTGTTCCCAAATGTTCCGACTTCGGCGGAAGGTGCTGATCGTGAGAAAGTGCTAATTCAATGAAACCCAAAAGGTTAGATGGTCGGGGCGCCCAGATTTGAACTGGGGACCTCTTGGTCCCGAACCAAGCGCGCTACCAGGCTACGCTACGCCCCGACGACTTCGCCGATTGTTGGTCAGCAGCCCACTAACCACCAACCACTAACCACTGCTTCTCTGGTCGGGACGGCCAGATTTGAACTGGCGACCCCTTGCACCCCAAGCAAGTGCGCTACCAGGCTGCGCCACGTCCCGAGCACGGACACCCACTACATAGCTTACAAGCTGCCGAAAGGGCCGTCAAGCTTGCGACCCCCCAAATCCCCCAAATCCCAAAAATAGCGATCGGATCAGGCCCGGGGAGCGGCAGAAGGATGAGGGCCCGGCGCCGGGCAAAGCATAATTGCGTTTCGAAAGCGGCGCTCCCTCTCAGCCGGGAACTTGGATAACGTGGGATAGGGGTCCCGGGCAGAGGGAAATCAAGCAGTAGGCTACATTATCACGCTACAAGGGTCAGGAGCCGGTTGCTGGAGACGGTTTTGATGATTCGCAGCGATTGTGGTACACAGGACCCCGAAGGTACCCAGGCTGGGAGGTTTTCTGGCTCGCTTGCCAGCCGGGAACAGCGAGGCCGCTCCCGGCCAGATGTTACAGAAATGTTACAACGGGCGTGTGGCAGAGCACGCGACCGCAAAGTAACGGTTACAGTTGGAAAAGTACCGGTTACACCGGCTGTGAGGCAAAAAATCAGGTTGCAGCCCGGAATGTGCAATGCAATCAGTAGTGTACGGAGTTATGTGGCGGTTACAGGTGAGAAAGCCAGTCGCCTGCCAGTGAGGCCTGAAGAGAAAGATGGGAAAAGTGAGAAACGCAAGTAGCACCCCGGAATGTCCAAAGCCATGAATGGTTTGGAGAGTTATGTGGGGGTCTGCGGCAGAGACAATTGGGATTTATGAGTGGTCATGTCGCTTCGCGACACCCCGAAGCATGAAAATGCCCGAAAGATCGGTTTACGATCGACTCAGCCTGCGCTGGGTGAAGGCTGCGATTTCTTGGAGCCGCGAGCCCGCTGGTGAGCCCACCGTTGCCTGACCGAAATTTTCGGAACAGAAAT
>DATJYK010000475.1:0-1496 GCA_035578005.1 Terriglobia bacterium | reverse complement strand
CACCCCCCCCTCGTGATCCCAACGTACAAAGCGGTGACAGTGTTCATCATCAAGAATCTTCTCCGCAGCGCAGACATGACTCGTGAGCAATATTTGCAGCTTCTGCGCGGCTTGTAGCCCGGAGCCCTGTGGTCAGAAGGTCGCATACATAACTAGACAATGTATGCGCCACCCGCCGCCGAAACCTCACTGTCCCCTGGTGTCGGAAGATGCTAACTCGGCTGAAATTGCCTCCCACGGTGCATCATCACGCCCACTTCCGGGTCCTGCAGGGCGGTAGCTTTCAATCGGCAATCGGCAATCGCAAATCGGCAATGATTGTTGACCCTGGTCGAGCTGGCGGTTTTGCGATCTAGAAGATTCTTCGATCCTGGCGATGGACAGAATGCCTTAAGGCTCGACAGTCGATTGCCCCGCTGGGTGGCGACGACATTGCGGTTCATGTCGTCGCCACCTCGCCCCAGCCTGCGTCTTAGTGCGCCTTAACGCTCCCGTGGTCTGCTAGAATACCTTCGATGCCCAAAACTTTGAGCGCCGAGGATGTATTCCCCTTGGTCGACTGCCTGTCAGCCCAGGAGCGTCTCCGCCTGCTTCGATTGATCAGCACTCTACCGGTTGCAGACGATCGACGTGCCTACCGTGCGGCGCCTCCCCGGGATGAGGAGTTCTCAACGGACGAAGAGCCGCTGGCGTGGGATGCCGAAGGTTGGGAGGATATCGGTTGAATCGGGGCGAAATCCGCTGGTATACATTTCGGGCACCAGACAAGCGCCGCCCGGTTCTAATCCTGACCCGAAACGAAGTGCTGGATCACTTGAATGAAATCATCGTGGTGCCCGTCACACGCACGATCCGTGGGCTATCGACAGAAGTAGTCCTGTCGCCGGACGACGGAATGCCCGTTGTGTGCGCCCTGAACTTCGACCACCTATCCCTGGCCGAATGCGACCGTATCAAAGCACCGCTTTGCACTCTCCCGGAATCCAGGTGGCCTGAAGTGCGCCGGGCGCTTCTTGTCGCATGCGGGTTTGAAAGCTCGGGTAGCTCAACCGCCATCCAGCCGAGCGAATAATGCGGCACAAGTGATTCCGAGAAGTGTTGAAGGCCGTCCAAGCGGGACGCCGCCGGGTGGCGACGGCATTGTACTGCATGTCGTCGGAACCGTTGAGGACTTGAAAATCCTGGCGGGATTCTGATTAACCTGCTTCTTATAACAGGGGTGCGCGGGCGCCTTGCGACTGCAGCGCGGAGACAGCTTTCGGTCGAACGAAACAAACTCCTCGTTGTGGCGCGGTCTCCTGACCGTGCCACCCCTGCGACCGAAGGTCTCCGCCCCTTTCCCTTCTCGTGCTCATCGAAGATCGCCTCACCACGCAATATGCGTCAACGGTACGTCAACCGGTTGGCTGTCCCCCAATACGTGCCACGCCGCTGACGAGTATCGCCATTGCTGCGGGCTGAGCACCAAGCCCTTGCGACGCGGATTGTCATGCAGG
>DATJYK010000474.1:0-2301 GCA_035578005.1 Terriglobia bacterium | reverse complement strand
GCAGAGCGATTCCCTGCAATCGCGCAAGACCGGCCATCCCGCCCCAGCGGTCGGCGACCTTTTCATCGATTGGCAGCAGGCGGCCTTCGAAACGGACGGGCAGCTCCGTCTCCAGCCAGGCCTGCAATTGACTCCGTCTGTTCCCTGCGGGCAGCAGCGTGACGCCCTTACGAATTTCGCCCAAAGTGAGCACGCTCAGATAGAGGTCCTTTTCATCTCGGGCGTCAATCCAGCTTCTGACGCGCTCTTCGGGTGGCTTGGTGTGAGTGTACTCGGAGATGACGTTGGTATCGAGCAGGTACCCTTTCATAACTCGAGCGTGCGGCCCGAGTCCCGGTCACGCTCCAAGTTCAGCTCGGAGCCCGCCAGGGGCGAATCCATGAGGAACTCAGAAAGGTTTTTTTTGCGCTGCTGCGGCCGAGAGGACTGGTGCTCCGAGCTTGCCCACGCCTGCACAGCGCGGTGAACGATGTCCTCAATGCTCGTACCCCCGCCCGTTTTCAACCGTTCGCGGATGAGCGCCTCGTCTTCGGGTTTGAGTTCAATCGTCATGCCAACAGGTTACGTCCGCACGTTCGGAGCGTCAATCGGTTTTCTCTGGTGCGGCGGCCGCCATCGCTTCAAGCTTGGGGGCCAGTTTCGGATAATCCACACAACCGGCAGAGGAATGGCCGCACCAGCACTTCCAAGAGTGTGAGGACACTGGTCATCGCCAGTGAGTCGCCGCGGTCAACAGCGCCGAAAAGGTCCTCAGCGACCGGCGCGTATTCAGGATGCTGTTCGATGTAATAGATGAGGGGGGAGCTGTCAAAGGCAACGAATTTCCCGCTGACAACGGGGGTCAGCTTACCCACGAATCCCGCTCTTGATTGACGTACTCCTGGGCGTCCTGGCCCTGCCAGGTTTCCTTACCGAGGCCTCGCAGCTCGGTAATGCTGCGCGTCGGTGCAGCCTCGTCCGCAGTGAGGGCGTCCATCAAGCGCCGGCGATCACTCCCGGTGAGCTGCGACGCAGCCGCGATAATGTCTTCCACTGTCCAAGCCATGAGGGTCAGGCTCCTCCAGCACATTTTATCACGCGGAGTGCCTCAAAGAAGCAAGCTCTTGCTCCCGTGTTGAGCAAGTCTAGCGCGGACCGGAAGGCGACACTCTGCGCTACACGGCTCGCTCGATTAACGATTCAGTCCGCGGGTATCGTTAGTCTCAAAGCCGGCGTAGAAATCCAAGTCCTTCCAATTTATTCCTC
The DNA here is from genome assembly GCA_035578005.1 of Terriglobia bacterium. Classification (GTDB taxonomy): domain Bacteria; phylum Acidobacteriota; class Terriglobia; order UBA7540; family UBA7540; genus Gp13-AA77. The sequence continues at coordinate 1,056 of DATJYK010000474.1, read as the reverse complement.
CTGCGCACTGCCGCGCTCAGACGCGATTCACGGCCGAGCCTCACGAGGTGTGCGGCCCAGGAGGAAGCATAGATGAAAATCTTATGTGGAAAGACAATCGCAAGCGCTGCGCAGCATGTCGGCACCCGGCTCGCTCCTGCTATCGGAATTCGCCATTAAGTAACGTATGTGTTACCCTAGGTTGTGTGGGCCAGCTTCTTGAATACGTAAACGCTGCTGGCTTTTCCCCCTTTGCGCGGTGGCGCGAGAAGCTTGACGCGACAACGCGGGCGCGGGTCACCCTTGCAGTCCTCAGGCTTGAGGCTGGCAACTTCTCGGGAGTAAAAGGCGTGGGAGCGGGCGTATTCGAACTGCGCCTCGACTTCGGTCCCGGTTATCGGGTGTGGCAAGGACGGCGAGCAGTTAGTGGTCCTGCTGGGCGGTGGCACGAAAAAACGGCAACAGGCTGATATAGAAGCGGCTCGAGCCCGCTGGCAGGATTACAAGCGGACGAAAGGGGAGTGAGCAATGGCGAGCACGCGAAAATTTAGCGACACGATTAAGGCGGACCTCGAGAACAATGCTGACTTTCGCCGTGCGCTGCTGAGCGAAGCCGTTGCATGTATGGTTTCCGGAGACGTCGAGACTGGGAAAGTGGTACTGCGCGAATACGTCAACGGCACGGTGGGCTTTCTTAAACTCGGGGCGGCTCTAGGCCGGTCTCCGAAGAGTCTCATGCGGATGCTCGGCCCAGCGGGCAACCCCCAGGCACGCAACCTCTTCGAGATGATCGCCTATCTTCAGAAGGTCGAAGGTACCGTGCTCGAAGTTCGCGCCAGCGACGTGGCTGCGGCCTGACAGAGCCGACGCCGTTATAGATGGCGATCTCGATAAGCGGCTGTCTCGTCCTGACGAGCGGTAGAGTGGAGAAGTTCAATCATGACGGTCAGGGATGTTCACCACCCGTCCCTTCTCCCGGCGAACTGCCGCTGGCTGGTGGCGAACCGTTGAGGCGGCTCTATCCTTTGGAGTAAGCTACTGGCATGACCCTGGAACAGAAAGCCCATCTCCAACAAG
>DATJYK010000473.1:0-1685 GCA_035578005.1 Terriglobia bacterium | reverse complement strand
CACGTTCCCAACCGTAACTCGCCGCCCGCGATCCTGCTGCGTGAGTCCTACCGCGACGGCAACAAGGTCAAGAAGCGCACCTTGGCCAACCTCTCATCGCTGCCCGCCGAGGTCATCGAAGGCCTGAAGGTGCTGCTGCGCGGTGGCGTCGCAGTGCCCTCGGCTGAACAGGCCTTCGTGATCGAGCGCAGCCTGCCGCACGGGCATGTGGCCGCGGTGCTTGGCGCCGCGCGCGCCTGCGGCGCCGAGCAGTGGTTTGCGTCGGCGCCCGCCGCGCTGCGCTCGGTGGTGATGGCACTGCTGGTGGCGCGGGTGGTCTCGCCGGCTTCCAAGCTCGCCACCCATCGCATGTTACGCGACGAAACCGCGACCCACTCGCTGTCGCGACTGCTCAGTGTGGGCGAGGTTGACCTTGAGCAGATCTATGCGGCGCTCGACTGGCTCGCAGAGTCCCAGGAAGGCATCGAGAAGCGGCTCGCCAGGAAACATCTGGCCGGCAACACGCTGGTGCTCTATGACCTCACCTCCACCTGGCTGACCGGACGCTGCTGCGAGCTCGCCGCCCACGGCTACAGCCGCGATGGCAAGCGCGACGATCCACAGATCGTGTTCGGGCTGGTTTGTACTCCTGAGGGCTGTCCGGTTGCCGTCGAAGTCTTCGCCGGCAACACCGCCGATCCGGCTACCGTGGCCTCTCAGGTGGACAAGCTCAAGACGCGCTATGGCATCGGCAAGCTCGCCTGGGTGGGCGACCGGGGCATGCTCACGCAGGCGCGTATTGACACGGTACTGCGCCCGGCGGGCCTGGACTGGGTGAGCAGCCTGCGCGCGCCGCAGGTGAGCGCGCTTGCCCAGGAGAAGGGGCCCTTCCAGCCGTCGCTGTTTGATGAGCGCAACCTGCTTGAGGTGACCAGTGAGTCGTTCCCCGGTGAGCGGCTCATCGTGTGCCGCAATCCGCTGCTGGCCGAGGAGCGCAGCCGCAAGCGCGAGGCGCTACTGCAGGCCACTGAAGCCGAGTTGATGAAGATCGCCCAGGCGACCACGCGGGCCCGTAACCGCCTGAAGGGCGCTGAGAAGATTGCCTTGCGCGTGGGCCGCGTCATCGACCACTACAAGATGGCCAAGCACTTCGATCTGAGCTTTACCGACGAGGGCTTCACGTGGACGCGCAAGGCCGAACAGATTCGGCAGGAAGCGGCGCTCGATGGCCTGTATGTGGTGCGTACCAGCCTGCCCGAACGGGACCTGCCAGCCGAGGCGGCCGTCTCGGCCTACAAGGGCCTGGCGGTCGTGGAGCGGGCGTTCCGCTCGCTCAAGACGGTCGATCTGAACGTGCGCCCCATATTCCACTGGAACGCCGGGCGTGTACGAGCGCATGTCTTCCTGTGCATGCTCGCCTACTACGTTGAATGGCATATGCGCGAGACATTGAAGCCCATGCTGTTTGACGATGAATACATCGAACTCGCGCGCGCCGCCCGACCTTCGCCAGTCGCCAAGGCGCAACGCTCGGAGCAGGCGAAAGCCAAGGACACCACCAGGCTGGGTGAGGACGGCTTGCCGCTCCACAGCTTCCGCACGCTGCTCGATGATCTGGCCACGCTCGCCTACAACGTCTGCCACACACCTTTGAACCCTGAGGCGAAGATCGTGATGACCACGCGGCCCACACCGGTTCAGGAAAA
>DATJYK010000472.1:0-1910 GCA_035578005.1 Terriglobia bacterium | reverse complement strand
GACCTTCTTGACTGCCGCCCGTGCTCTGGCCTGTCAATCCTCTTCGAGGTGAACCACCGACCGGAGAGCCGGATGCGGGAAACCCGCCCGTCCGGTTCGGAGGGAGGGGGAGCGTTCACCCGCTCCTCCTACCCCTATAGCTCACGGTTTTAGCACGGGCTCTGAACACCCCCCTTTCGATGCCCAGAATCGTGTTTTTCAACGCATCCCGTTAGCGCCGCGCTGACGGCCTCAAGCGACCCAAAAGTGTAAAGAAGGTTTACGTTTCAGGGAAAATAGCCTCAGACAGCCGTTTGAATTGCGATCAACATGTTAGTCAGCAAAGACCGGTCGCACTGCCTCGTCGGGCGTCGGCTCACCGGCCAAACTGGCCCTCACACCTTCGGGAACTTACGACGGCCAAATGAAGCCTTGAGATGAATTTGCGATCAAAAGGGCTAGCACTTCGGCCCGCACGAGTCAGAAGGCCTAGAGATTGCGATCGAAGGGCTAGTGCGCGTCGTATGTTTTCCGGGCAATGGCGACCCAGCCGAGTCGTTCAACAGCGTCAACGCGGCCAACGAAAGGCTTCGCCTGCATCGCGAAACATGGTACAAAGACAACGGAGACTGGACCGTGCAAGTGGCCATTGATCTGGCGGACGACATCGCGGAAGAACTGTCCGCGAAGTGGAGCGACCTGCCTCGTCAGGCACTCGAGGCGCTTGCTGCCGAGGGTTACCGCACCGAGGCTCTCAGCGAGGAGCAGGTGCGCCGAATGTTAGGGTACGAGTCGCGCTTTCAGGTCCACGCATTCCTCAAAGAGCACGGCATTGACCCAAGGCACGATCTCGCCGATCTGGAGCACAAGGGCCAAGCAGGCGATGCTCATCCTCATTCGGATTGGGACGATTTTGAGCGGCTGCCAGGAGGCCCCTGGAACGACACATCCGAAACTCGTTTATCCACACTTACAAACCTGTGCTGGATGACGCCGAGTACCGGTCGTTTGACACGCTGGAAGCTTATCGCCGCTGGTGCGAGGAGAACCTGCCGGAGTGGCTAGGATATAGCCGAAAATAACTGCCTGCATGCCAACCTTTGAATTCAAGAACGCGCAGGACCTTGCCCGAGTGTTTGCCACGCACGGCGTCAGGCATCTTTTCTTCGGCAAATCCGGCGCAATCCTGCACGGATTCTCCGATACCACCCAAGACATGGACCTCTATGTTGAAAAAGAGAGCGGGAACGCGGAGAAACTTGCAGATGCTCTCTCGGAACTGGGTTTTCGGCTGACCGAAAAAGAGCAGGACGAGGTCCGCCGGGGAAAAGGCCTCATTCAGCTCCGTAACGGCCCATTCGATCTGGACCTGATCTTTGCTCCCGACGGCATCGAACAATTTGAAGATGCGTGGAAGCGCCACGTGGAGCGTGATGGATTGCCCGTCGCCTCGCTGGACGACATCATCGCGAGCAAAAGCGCGGCCAATCGCCAGCGAGACCGGGAGTCATTGCCACGGCTGCTTTCGTTCAGAGATTGGCTGAGGAAGAAGGAACTTTAGCGAGTGGGGCGCGGACCTGTTGTGTAGGTCCGCGGCCTTTGTGTTCACAACCGACGAAATACCGCGGACCTTGGACCGCAGGTCCGGACTCGCTACCTTGCTCCTGTTCGCTCATCCGGCCAGTTCATCCGTGATCTTACGCCCAACGGGATACTTGCGGTGATCCAGACGGCAGGTCACTTGGAGACCCTTTGCCGTCGTCGTCCCGGCGATCAGCCGCACGACGGTCTAATCGCGCAGCGGCTCACCGCGCCAGTTGGACGAGATGAAGGAAAACAACCGGTGCTCCACCTGGTTCCATTTGCTCGTGCCGGGCGGGAAATGGCAGACCGTCAGCGTCAGCCCTGTTGGGTCGGCCAAGCGCTGCAAC
>DATJYK010000471.1:0-1611 GCA_035578005.1 Terriglobia bacterium | reverse complement strand
TGCGCTTGTCCCCTCGGCTGACACAAACAGTTAAGACATACCCTGCGGTTCGATGATAATCGTTGGCGCGCCGAAACGCCATTGGTTTATTCTGGTGATGCCGGTGAAGCGGAGACGGGCTCTGGTGGCGACCAACCCGATCGGGGAATAGCCGGCCGGAACTCATCGCGGACGATGGGCAGGGCGTGTTCTTTCCGGCATGTCCTATACCCTGGCAGCGGCCCGACCGGAAAGCGGGACACGCCCCGGGGGTAAAAAGAAGTGATGACACATCGGACCGATAGATTCCGTCATGCCTGAGAAAACGCATTGCGAGGGCCCTCACTTTTTTCGAGTAGTTGGGGATTTACGAACGGCGGAAGCGAGCTTTCAAACTCGGCGGGCGGGCGGTAGCCCAGCGCCGAGTGCAGCCGCTTTTCGTTATAGACCTTTTCGAGGAATCGTTCGATGGAACGGTGGGCCTCGGCCAGGTCGCGGTATTCATTGCGGAACACCTCCTCATATTTCAGGGTTTTCATAAACGATTCGCAGGCCGCGTTGTCCCAAGGGTTCCCCTTGCGCGACATGCTGATGGTTATGCCGTTGTCTTTCAGCAGATCGGTGTACTCGTTGCTGGCATACTGCGAGCCGCGGTCGGAGTGATGCACCAGTCCGGGCCCGACGCTCCGGCTGGCCAGCGCCATCCGTAACGCCGCCAGCGTCAGATCGTTTTCCATGGTTCGATCCAGCGCCCAGCCGATCACGCGGCGCGAGTAGGCATCGAGAATCACCGCCAGAAAAATGAATTCCTCCGCCAATCGGACGTAGGTGATGTCGGCCACCCACAGTTGATCCAGCCCCGTCAGCGTCATCTGGCCAGCCAGATTGGGGTAGATTTTGCGGTTGTGGTTGGAGTCGGTGGTCACCACGAATTTCCGCTTCCGCAGGCAGAGCAGGTTATCTTCTCGGAGTAGACGGCGAACCCGCTTGGGGTTCACTGTCCAGCCTTGCCGGCGCAGTTCTTCTGTAATGCGAGGCCGTCCGTAGCTGGGCCACTCCAGGGCGATGCGGTGGATGGCGTCGCGGAGTTCCATATCGCCATCCCGCCGAGCCGGCCGATCCTCGTCGAAGCGGTAGAAGCTGGACCGGCTGATCTGGCCCAGCTTCACCATCCGCTCGACGGTCAGTCCCCGGTTGACTTTCACTTCTTCTTGGATCCTCCGGCAGACCGCGGCTTTCCAGTCAGTGCCTGCAGCATCCGCTGTTCCTCGATGCGCTGCAAGCACCCCTTCAAAAAATCGATCTCCAGGGTTTGTTGGCCGACCTTCCGTTCCAGTTCCGCGATCCGGCCCTCCGACCAGCGCTGCTTGCCGTTGCCCGGGAAGACGTTTCCTGGTCCCTGGCGGAACTCTCGCCGCCAGCGGTGCAACACGTTGGGGTTCACCTCCAACGCCCGCGCCGCCTCGCCGATCGATACTCCTTGTTCCAGCCGCCGCACGGCGGCCAATTTGAACTCTTTTGTGAACTGCCTGCGAGACAATCCCATGACTCAATTCTCCATTCGATGCAAAAAAAGATTAAAAAACTTAAATTGAGTCTTAACTGTTTGTCTCAAAAATGGGGACAAGTCCA
>DATJYK010000470.1:0-16392 GCA_035578005.1 Terriglobia bacterium | reverse complement strand
CCGGTTACCAATTCGGGAGAAATGCGCCGCGAATCTTCCCGCATCGGCACCGGCGTGGCTCGCCTTGCATCTAAAATGGCAGCATGACTTCTCCACTTTCGTCGCGCCGCCGTTCCAAGACGCCGCCGCCGGGTGAAACCGGCCAGGAAGGGCTCTACCTTCGCTCCTTGAGCGATCGCCAGGTGGTGGTGAATATCAAATTGCGCGACGGCGAGACGGTCCGCGGCTGGATCGAGTACTTCGACGACTCCATGCTCCGCCTCACTCGCGACGGCCATCCCAATCTCTTCATCTACAAGCATCAGATTCGCAGTATCTCGGAAGCGGGTCGCCGCCCCGGCGCGCGCTCGGGCAACGGCCGCATCGGGGCCGAATCGTGACCGCTACCGAAGGCTCGCCCACAATTGACCCTGCCTGGGCCTCCCAGGCCTCGGCCATTGCCCGCGAGAGCGGTGCGCGCCTCCGCGAGTTCTTCACCGCCGGCGTCGAGACTGAGTACAAAGGCAGTGCGGATCTGGTTACTGTAGCCGACCGCACCGTCGAGGCGCTCATCCGCAGCCGTCTTGGTCAAGCCTTCCCCAGCCACGGCATCTACGGCGAAGAGGGCACGCGCGACCAGCTCGACAGCGAGTACCGCTGGTACGTGGATCCGCTCGACGGCACCACCAACTTTGCCCACGGCTTTCCGGTATTCTGCGTCTCCATCGGCCTTGCCTACCGGAACGAGGTCGTGGCCGGCGTCGTTTACGATCCGATGCGCGAGGAACTTTTCACGGCCGAGCGCGGCTTAGGCGCCTACCTCAACCAGCAGCGCATTCACGTCTCCAAGCACGGGAGCCTCAGTGAATCCCTGGTGGCAACCGGTTTCCCTCCTTTCCTGCGCGATCACGAGCTCAACATTGACCTCTACTACACGTTCACCAGGCTCACCCACGGCGTGCGGCGGGCGGGGTCAGCAGCGCTGGATCTATGCTCGGTGGCGGCCGGTCGATTTGAAGGCTTTTGGGAACTCAAGCTCAATCCGTGGGACAAGGCCGCGGGAAGCTTGATGGTGACCGAGGGCGGCGGCCGTGTTACGGACCTGGCGGGCGGGCCCTTCGAGCTTCTGGGTGAGGCGATTTTTGCCTCCAACGGATTGGTGCATGACCAGATGCTTGGCGTGTTTTCGAAGCATGACGCTCAAACCCTGGGCGAGCGGCCCAAGGCGGCGGCTCCGGTGAGCAGGTAGGGATAGCGGGCGGCACGAAGTGAAATTCAATCGTTCATGAACGGACACCTCACAGCACGGGCCTGGCTTCAGGAGCGCCGCCGGGTGATTACCCTGCTCGATCGGCCCTCCACGTCCGCCGATTCACCGGCTCTTGACGAACCTGGGCCCCCGGCCTCGAAAGCCGGGTTAATCTCCTATCCGCGACGAAAGTCAGCCGGGCGCCTGCGCAAGCCGTTGCGGCGGCCGGCGCTCACCCTGCTCTCGTTGGGCCGCGCGGAAGTCGCTGCCCAAAGGCCGCTCTGGCTTATCGATCCGGAAATCACCGACACCCCTATCTGGTTGCATCGCTTGCCTGCGCCTTTCGAGGGTCTGAAGATTGTTCATCTCACGGACATTCACCACAGTCTCTTTACGCCGCTCGAACAGGTCGAGCGGGTGGTGCAACTGGCGAACCGTTTGGAGCCCGACCTTGTGGCTCTCACCGGCGATTACGTAACTCTCTCGCCCGCTTACATCGCCCCGGTGGCGCGCGCGCTCGGCAAGCTGCGGGCGCGCCGCGGCGTGTTTGCGGTGCTGGGGAATCACGACTTTCAGGTGGATGCGGACCAGGTGACGCGCGCGCTGCGCTGTCACCGCATCCGTGTTCTGCGGAACTCGAGGCACCCCATCCGCGCGGGAGGAAAGACGCTGTGGATGATCGGCGTTGACGATCTTTGGTGGAACTCGGACGATCTGCCGGCCGCTCTGGAATCAGTTCCGGCGCGAGACGCAAAGATTCTTCTCTGCCACAATCCGCTGGGCGTCTGGCAGGCCTCCGCCCGCGGAGTTGACCTGGTGCTTTCGGGTCACACGCACGGAGGACAGGTACGGCTGCCGGGCATCCGCTCGCTCTATCGCTCGAAGTTGGGGGAGCGCTTCGTGGAGGGGTGGAATCGCCTGAAGGGCACACAGATTTACGTGAGCCGCGGCATTGGCAAAGTCGTGGTGCCCATTCGCGTCGCCTGCCCGGCGGAGATCGCGTGCCTTCACCTTCATCGAACGCGCGCCCAGCGCGCCCTCAACTAGGCCGGCGGCCCCGCGGGATGACTACTGGTTTAGGCCAGACAACTAGCCATACGAAATTACCTTCTTCTGAAACCCCGCATCTGCGGCGGGAACTGGGCCTGCTGCAGGCTACATCGCTTGCCATCACTGACATGGTGGGCATTGGCCCCTACATCACCATTCCCCTTCTGCTCGCCACCATGGGCGGCCCGCAGGCCATGCTGGGATGGCTCGTCGGCGCCGCGGTGGCCTTTTCCGACGGTCTGGTTTGGGCCGAGCTCGGCGCCGCACTTCCCAAAGCCGGTGGAAGCTACAACTATCTGCGCGAGGCTTACGGACCGGCGGGCGCCGGACGCTGGCTTTCGTTCCTGATGGTCTGGCAGATCATGTTCTCCGCGCCGCTTTCAGTGGCCAGCGGCAGCATCGGCTTTGCGAGTTACTTTCACTACTTCACGCCCGGAATGCCGGCTTGGGGCGAGCGCTTGATGGCCGCCTGTTTCCCGCTGCTCCTGGTGGCGCTGCTCTACCGGCGCATCGGACTCATCGGGAATCTCTCGGTGGTGTTGGCCACCGGAGTTCTGGCGGGCTGCCTCTGGATCATCGCCTCGGGACTGCCGCATTTCAGCGCCAGCCGGCTCTTCGCCTTCCCGCCGGGCGCGTTCAAGATGAGCTGGGTTTTTTGGGCAGGACTTGGGCACGCCACGCTGTACGCGCTCTACGACTACTTTGGCTACTACAACGTCTGCTACCTGGCGGAGGAGATCCGCAACCCAGGGCGCGTGATTCCCCGCGCGATCCTGCTTTCCATCGCCACCGTGGGAACTCTTTATGTGCTGATGACGTCGGCGTTCCTGAGTGTCATTCCGTGGCAACGCTTGCTTCACACGAAGTTTGTCGCCTCCGAGTTCATTCAAATTCTGCAGGGCGGCGCGGCGGGTAAAGTGATGACCGCGCTTCTGCTCTGGATCGCTTTCTCCTCAGTGTTTTCGCTGTTGCTCGGCTATTCTCGCATTCCTTACGCCGCCGCGCTCGACGGGAATTTCTTCCGGATCTTCGCGCGCCTTCACCCCGAAGGGCGATTTCCCTACGTGTCGTTGATGGTGCTCGGCGCCATCGCCGCGCTCTTCAGCCTGGGCAAGCTTAGCGAGGTAATCGGCAGCCTGATCGCCACGCGCGTGCTCATCCAATACCTGCCGCAGACGATCGGATTTTTCCTGCTGCGCCGCCGCCAACCCGATCTCGCGCGGCCGTTCCGGATGTGGCTCTATCCTGTGCCCGGAGTCATCTCGATCGCAGGCTGGCTTTATGTGCTGATCACCGCTGCGCCCAAGTCACTTCTCTTCGCGGGTGCAATATTCCTGGCGGGAAGCGCTGCCTATCTCATCCGCGCTCGCCGTGGCGGCGAGTGGCCGTTTGCCGCCGCAGCAAGCTAATCACGGCGACATGAGTTGTAGCGGCGCCCTCTGAGCGCCGATCGGCGGTCAGAGACCGCCGCTACCTACGGTCGGATGCGGAATCACTTCTGTCGCTCTGTTTAGCTTCCGGCGGCACTGGCAGGGAAATCATGCCGCGGTTGACGCGATGCGAAGAGAAGCCGCAGCGCTGGAGTGACGCGCATTTTGGCTGAGTTCGGCGGGCGTGTTAGTCTGAAGCGTTGATGTGCGGCTTCGATTGAGTAGCGAGGTGCACCATTCAAATTGAGTTAGCAGGCGAACCTTTTACCTTTAGCGAAGTCGATGTGGCTTCGGCCATTCGCGGTTTGCGCCTTGCGCTCGGCAACACGCCTGAGACCATGGCTGGTCTTATCGGTTGCAGCTCTGCGGGCTATGAAAAGTGGGAGCGAGGCGCGGCCGCACCCAGCGCTCAATGGTTGCTGCGCATCCTCCAGCTTTGCCCCGACGAAGAAACCCGAAATGCTTTTCGCATCCGCGCGGAACGCCGGGCGCGGCCGCGGGTCAGAGCCAACGAGTCGGCCGCGGCAGATGGACCGTCAACGTCACTCGCCCCAGCAACGGACTCCGAATGCCGCGATTCCGCGCACAGAGCCGTCGATGTGCTTCACGCTTGCGCTGAGGCCGGCGACGAAGCCGCAGCCATCCGGCTTCGCTGGTTCGCCCAAAACCTTCAAGGCGCCGCGGACTACTTCAGCCGCGGCATAAAGTAAGTGTCTACAGCCACCAGAGGCTTCTTGGAAACACGAAGCCCTACGGTGCTTTGACTGGCGTGTCACTCGTGGCGAAAGCGTCGCGATAGGCTCGCAACACGTCCTGCAGACAGACAACCCCTTCCAAGTGCTGCAGGTTCGTGCGACTCACGACGGGCAACAACGGGTGATCGCCGATTCGTCTCAATGCCACGTCCAGAGGCTGGTCGGGATGGAGATGCGGCAGGCTCAGCCGCTGACGGTCAGGCAAGTTGGTCAGCAGCACGTCGCCCTTGCCTTGCTGGACCTGCCAATTGAGTAGCTCCTTGGTTACTCCGCTCCATCCGCGCGCACCCTGATCCACCAGGAAGTACTGTTCCGCCGAGTCCTTCACCAGGCCGAGCGCCTCGGCCACCGAGTGCTCGCCGCGCAGCACCGGAGTAGGCCGAGGGCACATGGCGCTTTCGACCTGCAGCACCATCTCCTCGCGCTGTTCCTCCATGGACGGCAGGTCCATTCCTTCCTGGCGCGCGAGCATGTCAAACAGCGCCACTTTCTCATACTTCCGGCTGATGATGTAGGCGATGGTGTTTGAGATCATCACCGGCACGATGATGGAATAATTGCCGCTGAGTTCGAGGACCATGAAGACCGAGGTCATGGGCACGCGGAGGAACCCGGCGAAGAAAGTTCCCATACCCACCAAAGCGTAAGCGCCGACTGAGCCCGTGAGTCCGGGGAAAAAGTGGCGCTCGACGCCGCCAACGGCTCCGCCGAGCATGGCTCCGATGAAAAGAGAAGGCGCGAACATGCCACCGGGCGCCCCGCTCGAGAAGGAGAGCACGGTGGCGACGATTTTGAATACCGCAAGCAAAGCCATCATCTGCCAAACGTACTGGTCATGCATCGCCTGGTCGATGGTTTCGTAGCCGGCACCCATCACTTGAGGGAAGAAAATGCCGATGCACCCGATTAGCAGCCCGGCCAGCGCCGGCTGCAGGTAGTGGGTGCGACGCGGCAAGCGCATCAAGCGGGGCCGCAGGGTCGCGATCAACCGTGTGAAGGCCACGGCCGCGCCACCGCCCACCAAACCAAGAACCGCATAGGCGAGTAACTCGGAGGGGTGGCCGAGACGGTAGCTCGTGACGCGGAAGAGCGGTTCCGCGCCCAGAAAGTTTCTCATCACGACGACGCTCGAAAGCGCGGAGAGCACGATGGCACCGAGCACGCCTGCAGTCCACTTTCCAATGACCTCCTCGATGACGAACAGCACCGAAGAAATGGGAGCGTTGAAAGCGGCCGCCAAGCCCGCCGCAGCGCCCACGGGCGCGATCAAGCGAAACTTCTCGCGCGACAGCCGCAGCCGGCGTCCAAGCGCTGAGGCAAATCCTGCTCCGATTTGAAGGGACGGGTCTTCGGGGCCGAGGGATTGGCCGCTGCCGATGGCCAGCGCGCAGCAAATGAACTTGCCCACGACGGTGCTGAAGGGAATGTGACCGCTCGAGATGTAAACCGCGGCCTTGGTTTGGTTCACGCCGCTGCCTCGGACGCGCGGGAAAACCCGCAGCACCAGAAATGCAACGACCAGGCCCGCCAGCGTCGGCACCAGAATTACCCTCGTATGAGAGGGCGCCAGCGCCGAGCCCAGCAGCCAAAGTCGCGTCCAGCCGATCGCGACCTGAAAGCACACCACCAGGAGCCCCGAGGCGAGTCCCACCAACACGGAGAAGAAGATGAATATTTGACCTTCGGTCAGCCTGACCAGACGGAGGCGATCAATTACCTTGAGGGGGCCGCGCCGAGTACCAGCCTTCGGACCCTGACCCGTCTCAGGAGCGAGGTTGTGCCCGGAGGAATCACTCGTCTCGGGGATGACCGCACGCTCGGTCACTTTCCGGACCCTCCGTGTTCCTGTGCGATGACGGCAAGCGCGCGGTCAAGCGGATTGGCCAGGCCACACTCGGTCGCGGGTAGTTGCTCAACCCGGAAGACGAAACTCATGATCTTCGTGATAAGGTCTGGGTCGCGGCGAAGTGCGGCCGGGCTTGCGCTGGGCTGCAAGGCGCGGGCCTCCTCGGCGAGCGTGGCGGGCCCGGAGGCTGCAGGAGTGACCGCGTTTCCGGGCTCAACGGCCTTGCTGACCAGCACTCCACACTCGCCCAGTCGGGTGAGCGCCTGCTGAAACGCGCGGATGACGCGACGATTTTGCTCTTCCGAGCCTAACCCTGGCTCATAAGGGTCAGCATTCAACACTTGATCGGTTTCATCAAGCATCTTGGAGAGGCGGGCGTCGCCGGGCTTCTCACGCAAAGCACGTTCGAGGTAGCGCCGCGCCTGCCGATAGTCCCCGAGCGAATACTCTGCTTCGCCTGCGCCCGAGAACGCCGTCTCGCCGCCGCCCAAGCGCACCGCGCCTTCGAATTCGTTTGCTGCCCTGGCGTAGTCGCCGAGCCCGAAGAAGAGCTGTCCAACTTGCGTGTAAAGCGCAGGATCGGGTGGCAGGAGGGCAGCCATGGCCACTAGCTCAGCTTCAGCCAGAGGCCGCTGGTTCTCCTTGATGAGGTATTGGTAAAGCTCGAGCCGCGCCGCCCGCCGCGCTTCGGCAGGGTCGCGGCTTCCCCAGTCGCCGTACATCGCATAGTGATAGTACCGCAAAGCCTCGTCAGTGTTGTGCTCGCTCGCCGCCAGTTGCCCGAGTTCGAGATTAACCACGGCGTCGCCGGGGTTCCGATCCCACAGGCTTGTCAGATAAGCTTTGGCCTCATTGCTGCGGTTTGCCGCCATCAAAGCTCGGGCGAGGTCGAGTTGGTCAGCGTCACTGTCACGGGCGTAGACCAAAGCGGTGCGAAAATCAACGACGGCTCTCAGCGCCTTTCCCGCCTTGAGGTCGCCTTCTCCCCGCTCGTGCCACTCGAGCCCCAGCGCTTCGTACTTCGCATGATACAAGCTCACCGCGAAGCCCGTCACGGCAAAGAGCACAGCGAGTCCAACGACACTCAGGCCCAGCACCGTTTCCGCTTCGTGGAAGGAGAGAGGGCGCCGTGCGCACCGAGGACACTGCGATGCGCCAGCCGGTATCAACTCACCGCATTGAGGACATCTCAATTCCATGCTGTGGGCGAGAGCCCTGTTTCCCTCGCGCTATCCAGAAGGCTGCGGACGGATTCCGGATGTCGCACACCTCCGAATCCTGAGCCACGATTTCAAAATAGCCTGACACCAGTGTAGTCCATCATGGCACAACCGAGCACCGACGGGCGTGACCGCAGCGCTTCCTCTTAGCTTGCATTGGCAGAGTGCTGCGCAGGTCTTGCGGCTAGCGACATGACGAGACCGGCCGCTGGCGCACGTTTAGAGCCTGTCCAACGTCAGCTCATCGAGCCGCCCATCAAAGTACTTTTGCAGCGCGGCCGCAAAGACATCGTCTTCAGGCGCAACCTGCGCGAACAGGGTCATGGAGGAGTGGAACTTCAGATTGTCGGGATAGCCGAAGATGTCTTCGATTGAGCTCCCGTGCACCCGATTCACAAGGCGAGTACACTCCCGTAATCGCGGCCCAAGAATCGAGTGTCGCAGGTAGGCTTCGGCTTCCTCTCGGGAGGCTATCCCGAACTTGTTGGCCATGGAGCTTGCGCCTAATCCTCGAAGCTGAGGAAACACGAACCACATCCAGTGCGAGCGCTTCCGGCCCTGTTGCAGCTCCGAGCACACCTGCTCAAACACGGGGTTCTGGGCATCAACGAAGCGTTGAAGGTCGTAAGGATCACTCATGACGCGTAAATCGGGACTGCTAATGCCGCCGTGCTACTGCGGCGTCGCCGGCATGTAGTAGACCGCTGATGTGTCGACATCGGCCGACAACCCGCCAATCGAGTACACATGGCCATTGAAGGCTGCGCCCGATTGCCGGCTGGTGACCTTTGGCAGAGGAGGAAGTAACGTCCACCTTATCGTTCCGAAGCTGCCGATTTTTCCCCCAACCACACCCGAGGTGTCGCCGCCGCTACCGGTCGTGTCGCCTCCCATCATCACAATCGCACCGTTGGAATTTACGATTGCCGTTGCGGCATCGGTGTAAGTGAGCGGAGTGGCGGCGCTCCAAGCGCTGATGCTCCCGTTACGAGCCGGCGACGCGTACCAAACCGCCGAAGTTGACTTGGGAGTCTCACCTCCCAGGAGGAAGATCAACCCGTGATCGGCCACTGGGCACGTCTTGTAATCTGCCACGGGCAGTTCCGTTGTGGAAGCAAACGGCCCCAAGGTTCCATCGGGATTAAACTTGGCGTATGACACCGCTGCCGTCTCATATCCAGGCTCGGCGATGGGAGCGGTTGACCCGCCCATAACGTAAAGATACCCGTTGTTTGCGACTGTGCCGTGAAGCTGAAGAGGTTCGGGAAGTGAAGTCGTATACGTCCAGTCGCCCAACGTGCCGTCACTTTGAATAGGGGCATACATCACGGATGACGTTGTATAGCCGTTGGCGATGCCTCCGATCGCGTAAATGAAATTGTTGTTCACAACCCCGCAGAGATAACGATAGAGGGTGTACGGGAGGGGTGTTGTCTCTTGAAAGGGCCCTAGCGTCCCGTCGGGGTTTATCGTCGCGTAGAGAACGCTGCTGGTGGGAGTGCCTTTTGAGAGGCCGCCCATCACGTAAAGAAAGCCGTTGTTCACCGCGGCCGCTTGCGTTTCAAGCGGCTCGGGCAGGGAGCTGGTTTGAGTCCACACTTCGGTGGTATCGGGGGTCTGGGGCGCGAACGATGCGCTCGACGCCGTGATTGGATCTGGATAAGAAATGACCGCCGCGCAGGCCGCAAGGGTTCCTATCGCGAGTGCCACCAGGATAATCAGTGCAGATCCTCTGTGTTTCATCATTCACCCCTATTTGGAGGCGCGTCTGATGAGCGAGCCGTCAGGCGGTCGAGCTGAGATCGACTCGCGAATCGACCGAGGGAGCAAGCAACCCAACTTCAAGCTAAACTCCGTACTCCTTCCGGTTGACCGCACTCGACACCAGCACGGGTTCCTCGGGCAACACCCGGCGAAGGGCGTCGAGTTCAGGCTCGCCAGGGCCGAGCGGGAGCTTGATCTGGCCTCGCTGAACCACCGAGCGCAGCATGCCCATCGCGATTTCGAACCCTTGGTAAGCGCTGTCGCCGTTGCAGGGATGGACCGCACTGCTATCATCCAGCCAGCGCGCGATGTCTTCGATGTAAGGCGGCATATCGAGGTCGTAATTCATGCAACCTTCGCCGGTAACCACGCCTTGCTGATCGCGCGTGACGGCGCGCCAGCCGCCGCCAGTCAGGACTTCTGCGAAGCCTTCCGTTCCCTGAGCCCCGATGCGGTTCTTACGCCACCAATAATCGACCTCCGGAACGTCGGGCGCGCCTGCGCCGCACTCGATGACGCCGCGCACCCCATTTGCGAACTGAATGAAGCCCGCCGCGTATTCCGGTGAAGGATGGCTATCAGCCAGCTTCCGGCGACCGGCGGCCTGCGCCATCACCCATTCGGCTGGAGAATTATCGTTGTACCAGCGCATGTAGTCGATGAGGTGAGTGATGAGGTGAAGCATCCAGCCAACGCTGTGGCCGTACACGGTGTGCGTGCGCCCAATGCTGCCGCTCGAAAGGATCTGCTTCACTTTCTGGTAGTGCTGGCCGTAGCGCTGCTGGTGGCATACCACCGTCTTGATGCCGGCGGCCCGGACGGCTTCCTGAATGGCGATGGCCTCGTTCATGGAAAGCGCCATCGGTTTCTCGTAAGCAATTAGCTTTGCTCCGGACCGGATACCCACCTCGATGAGCTCCAGTCGCGTCTGAGGCGGCGTACAGAAACAGAAGACGTCAGGCTGTATTTGTTTGGAAAGCTCCGCAGGGTCTGTGCTCGCGCGCGCCACACCCAGTTCACCTTGAGCGATGGCTAGCTTGCCGGGATCGCGGGTACTGATGCCCGCGAGCTCGAAGCGGGGGTTCCTCTTGAACATGAGAGCGTGGTTCTTACCACGCTTTCCCATGCCAACGACTGCCACTTTGTAGACTCTGGGACTCACGGTCAGAATTGACTCATTGATTCATCGGTTCATTGACTCAATGCATCGAAGTATTGTGACGCCCAACCCAAAGCCGCAAGAAGAAGTTGTGTACACGCTGCGCTGACTGCGCCCGTGTCTATCCTTGGCACCGGCTTACTCTCTCGATCTATTGAGTCAATGAGCCGATGAATCAATGAGTCAGTTCTTCAATCACCCGATCACTCAATCACCCGATGGCCCGATTCATCTGATCCCACTCCACAATCTTCGCCACCGTATAGTCCACTTCCTCTGTCGTCAGCTCGGGAAACATCGGCAAAGAGATACACTGCGCCGCGTTGCGCTCGCTGTTAGGAACGTGCGGCTTCGCGTCCGCCAGCTTGCCCCACGGATAGCCCTCCTGCTGGTGAATGGCGATGGGGTAGTGCATTTTCGAATCGATGCCCGCGTCGTGGAGAAACTTATCCAGGTGATCGCGCTTGGGGTGCTCCACCACGTAAAGGTGGTAGACGTGCCGGTAGCCCGGCGTCTCGTAAGGCAGCTTCAGGCTGGTCCCCTTGAGTCCTTCCGTGTAGCGGTGCGCCAGCGCGCGCCGCTGGTCGGTCCAGTTGGTGATGTACTTGAGCTTCACCCGCAGAAAGCCGGCATGAAGATCATCCAGGCGGCTGTTGAAACCGAAGCTGTGCACGGAGCGCTTGAGTGACCCGTGGTTCCGCAGCCGCCGGACGGTGGTGTCAATATCCTGCCGGTTGGTCACCACAGCGCCGCCGTCGCCGAAGGTTCCAAGATTCTTCTGGATGATAAAGCTGCTGCACACCGCGTCGCTCAGCTCGCCTTGCTTGAAGCCGTCGCCGTGAGCGTCAACTCCCTGGGCGCTGTCTTCAATCACCCAAAGGTTGTGCTTCTTGGCGATGGCGCTGATCGCCTTCATGTCGGCGCATTGCCCGTAAAGGTGCACCGGAACGATGCCGACGGTGCGGGGCGTGATGGCCGCCTCGATCTTCGACGGATCAATGTTGTTCGTGCGGGGGTCGCTGTCCACAAACACAGCCTTGCCCCCGGCGATCCAGATCGCCTCGGCCGTTGCGAAAAACGTGTTGGCGGTGGTGATGACTTCGTCGCCTGGATTGATGCCCAGAGCCATGAAGCAAAGCCACAAGGCGTCGGTGCCGGAGTTGACGCCGATGGCGTGCTTCAGCCCGAAATACCCGGCCAACTCAGTCTCGAAAAGCTGAAGCGTGGGGCCCATCACGTACGATTCGCTCTCGAGCACGGCCTGAACGGCGTCGTCGATCTCCGTCTTAATGCTGTGGTATTGCCGGGCATGACCATAAAAGGGCACCGTCATTTTGGCTGACGGCTTCGGTGCGGTTGCTGACATATATAGTCCTCCACGGGTCTGTGTAATCTTTGGGGAATCTCGGGACCCAGATGATTTGCGAATTTCAAATTATACACGCTCTGGCCAGCATTATTCTGCGGTATCGAGAATGTCTTTAGGCAGGCGATCGAGCACGAAGTCCCGAATCGCTGCCGCTGAGGCATGAGCTTCAACTGCGGTCTGAAGGGGTGGCCAAAACGAGTCATCGTATCGCAGCCGCACCGCATAGGGCGTCAATTCAGATGCCATTTGCGTCAGGGAGTGGAATGCTGCGTCGACGTGGGCGCAGAGTTCCGTAAGATCGGCCAGATTGTGCGTGAAAGGAAAAGGTATGTCATGAAAGGCAAGAAAGCCCTTCAGGCATTTTTCCGTTGCCTGTTGAGCGTGGAAGCAGGCGGCGTCAAACGAACCGGCTGCCGTGGCTGCCTCCACGGTCACCATCTCGCTTGCCGCTTTGCGCAGCTCACCCGCGGCCCACGACAGCCTTCTCTTTCATACACCACCTGTCCTTCGCGCAGGGCCGTCGTGGCAAACGCTTGAGGCACAGCGCTCCACTCTCTAATCTCCTCCGGGGTGTAGATCAAGACATCCACGGGCGCGTTCAATCCTGCTAGCGCCCGGTAAAGGGCAGCATCTCGCCGGTATCCTGGTTCGTCGGACTCCTTGATCACCAGCACATCAACATCGCTGTCAGGCCGGGCGTCACCACGAGCCCGGCTGCCAAAAATGATGATCTTGTCGGGGTCGGCCCTTCCGACGATTCGTCGGACAATTTCTGCAATCAGGTCCCTGTCGAGAGACCGACTCGAATTCAGCGCCGCTCCGGCCGCAATTGATCCGGTGATTCCCTCAGCCACGGGTCACCTCCCTCCAATCAGAACCATAACATCAAGCCGCTGCGCATGGCTGCTCGCGGCGGCCCCGGTTAGCCGGCTCGGCGATGTTCATCCAAGCCGCTTCCACGTGTTCTCGACTCTCGGCGGATGCAGGAGCGTCTGCATCACAACGCAATACTGCTCCGTTTTTGCCCGCAAGGCGCTCAACTGCTCTTCGGTGGCCTCAGGTGCACGGACGTCGAAGTTCACTCGGATATCCTGAAAACCCACAGGCACCTCCTTCGACATTCCCAGCGTCCCTTGCAGATCGAGGTCGCCCTCAACAACAACCTGGATGCTCTCGGTCGGTATCCCCATCGCAGCGGCCACCATCTGGCAAGTGATCTGCGCGCAAGCCGCAAGCGCGCCCAGCAGCAGATCTCCTGAACAGGCGCCGGTGCCGGCTCCTCCAACGCCTTTGTGGGCCTGCGCGCTGTAAATTGCGCGTCCCAGGTCCACTGAGCAAGAGATCGGTGCGTCGGCCTGGTCTCCGCGCGCCATCAATGTGATTCGTGAGCTGGCCGGATCCTGGCGGTAATGGTCCTTCAGCGGCTTCTGCAGCGAGCGAACATCCATGAAAGCCTCCAGGCTCTATATTACAAGTGGGAAGACATTACTGTGGCTGACCCGAGCAATCGCAAGACCCACAGCGCTTACAGCGTTTTAGCGATGAATCAAGATGGATCAACGAGGTGGCGGATTTACGTTGGCCATGTATTCGCTCAGCGTCACGAACTTGTAGCCGCGACCTTGCAGCCCGGGGATGAGGCGGGAGAGCAACTCGACGGATTGTGGCAGCTCATGGAACACCAGGATATGGTCAAGGACGCCATGGCGTTCACGCCCCGCGATGACGCCGAGCACGTAATCGTAGTCCGATGGCTGGGGGCACTTGGCCAGGTTCTGGCCCACGCAGAAGTAATCTTCCGAATCGACGTCCCGCAGGGCGGGTGGCACGGCGGTGGACTTGGTCATCACGTGATAACCCTGCGTCTCAATCTTTTCCTGGAGAGCCGGCCAGATATCCCAGTCCGGCGGCCGCAGATATTGTGGCTTGGTGCCTGTGATGCCTTGAATGACCGTGGAAGCGCGCTCGATGTCATTGAGAATCCAGGCGTCGCCATAGCGCTTTTCCATCAGCCTGAAGTCGCCGTGGCCGTATGTATGATTCTCGATCTCGTGCCCGCGCCGGTGCTCCTCTTCAGCCCCCTCCCGGCACGCGCCGCCGTCCACTTTGCGGCACATCTCATCGGCGTTCTTGGAGAGGCGCCAGCCCATCACGAAGAAAGTGGCCTTTACGTGTTGGCGGTCAAGCAGGTCAAGCAGGCTCTTGGAGGCGACTCCTTTCCCCGACTGCATCCCCATCAGCACGTAAGGCTTGGGACCGTCGTCGAAGGTCAGCGCGATCAGCTTAGGTGTTGCAGCCGCGACAGCCTCGGCACGCCCGCTTGCCGGCGCACCTGGGTGGGTTGGAAAGCCCAGCATTAAGGCTAGCAGGTAAGCAGTCACGACGGGAGGCATCGTCTTCGATTATCGCCAAGAACGAGACAAGAGCCAAGAGGCAGGCGCTTTGCCCTTCGCGCAACTTACCTCAGACGCAACCGGCACCCCACCTGGCTGAATCTAACCTATGTAAAGGGGGTATTTCGGTGCCATTTGCGAGGCAGGCTGAATGGCGGCCAGTTCTCCGGGAAGGTTGACTTAGGGCAACGGGCTTGGCGGGCGGAGTCTTAAGACGGCCGGGCGGACTAACGGCCCGTAACCGTAGGGTGAAAAGGGCTTGACGGCCGGAGTATAATACAGGTAGTGGATTGAGGTCCCTTCTTGGGGAGGTCTTCCATGGAAAGACAATACGATCTGTTTGAAAGACAACTTGACGGACCTTCCCGCTGGATCGACGCAGCAGACGATTTGCGGCAAGCAAGAAGAAAGCTTGAACGTCTGATGAGAACTTCAACGGGAACTGAGTATTTTGTTCGTGATTTCTGCTCCGGCACGGTCGTGGCTGTGTCCGGTCATGTTCATGGTGTAGCAAACCGCCATGCAGCACACGCGGCGCGCGTACATCGAGGGGCGGCATAGAGGCCGCTCTTATCCCCCTCTTTTGTTAACCCCTAGCTTATGGCTGCGGCACGCTCCCTGCTGGCGTTTCGTTGGCTGCTGGGACTACGCCGCAGCCTGACTCAGCATCAGAGCTCAGGTATTTCGCTAACGGCCGCCACACCGGTCGCCGATCCTCCAATCCCGGCAGTTCCAGCGGCGCCTGATTGCGGCGTGCCGTGGCATGTGAAAAGGTTGATGCGCAAACTCTCGATGTTAGGCGCGGCAGTTCCCTTCTTTTTTCTCCTGACAGGCACCCTCGCCCTGGCCCGGCCAATCAACCAGGAGATGCGCAGCCTCAAGCGCGCTCACAAACAGCAGTGGAAATCGCTGAAGGAACAGGAACGCGCTGAGAAGGACGCACTGGAGCGGCACCCGCAAACCCCGGAATCGCGCAGGCGCTTCAAGCACGACATGAACGAGCAACGCCGCTTAGTAAAGCAGGTGCAGAAGAGCGAGATTCGTGGACTGAAGGAAAGTCAGCACGCTTCGAAGCATGAGACAAGCCGTGCGAAGCACACCGAAGCGCAAGCGAGACGCGAGACGCCGTAGACTTTCGCTATGGCGTATTTGCTGCTGCGCTCAGATCTACCCGTGTGGATCCCCCGCTTCCCGCGGGGATGAAATCCTTGGAATTGGAAGCTTTACTCCAACGTCGTCGTTCCCGCGAAAGCGGAATCCATGAGTTTTTACAACCTCCGCCCTTCCGCGGCGCTGCAGACCATTCTGGCCGCCGCGAGGTCTTCCACGGCAATGCCGAGGGACTTGAAGACACTAATTCCATCCGGCGGCTTGGGTTTGGCGCCGGCGAGAAGCTCGCCGAGCTCCGCGTAGATCGGCGCCTGCGACAGCAGCACGTCCCCGGATTCAATGAACGCAGCCTCGCGCGAATCCACCACCACCGTACCTCTTCGCATGGCTTCATCGTCAAGTTCGCGCCGCTTGGGACCGACGGCGCCCACAGCGTTCACCAGCGTGCCCGGCTCCAACCACTCGCCATGCAGAATGGGCTCGGGAGCGCCCGTCACCGTCACCACCACATCCGCGCCGCGCACTGCCTCTTCGACCGACACGGGCCGAGCGCCAATTTCGGCTGCAAAGCGGCGTGCATTTTCAGGCGTCCGGCTCCACACCCGCACTTCTTCGAATCGGCGCAGGAGACGCAGCGCTTCAAAGTGAGATCGGGCTTGCACTCCGCTGCCGAGTATCGCCAGCACACGAGCGTCGGGCTTGGCGAGCAGCTTCGTGGCGACAGCGGTGACGGCGGCGGTGCGCATCTCAGTGATCAGCCGCCCATCCATGACGGCCAGAGGCTCTCCCGTGCCGGAGCGGAACAGAACGATGAGGGCTTGATGGCTCGGCAATCCCGTAGCCGTGTTATTGGGATACACGGTCACCAGCTTGGCGCCCATCACGTCACCGTACACAGCCGGCATGACCCCGAGAAAAGCGGCGTGCTCTGGAATGGACAGCGAAGTCCGAACCGGTTGCGCTACGCGTCCCGAGGAGAAGTCCATGAGCGCCTGCTCCATGGCCGGGATTAGGCTGTCCATGCGCAACACGCTTCGGACTTGGTCTTCGCTCAGAACCAGCAAATCG
>DATJYK010000469.1:0-9468 GCA_035578005.1 Terriglobia bacterium | reverse complement strand
CAAACGCTCGGGCATGTTCTGGACCGTCCGAGGAGCGAACGCCATCGTGGCCCTGCGCTGCTGTTGTCTCAACGGCCGCTTCGAGGATTACTGGGAGAGCCGCCGGGCAGCCTGACTTCCACTTTTATGTCGCGCACCCGTGTGAAGGAGCGGTGTGATGCGCCCGGAAATCCTATGGATGACAGGCAACTGCTTGACATGGTCATCAGAGCGAAGGATGCCTTCGGCGTCAAATGCTCGAAGTACTATGGGGCCGTCGCGGTAGAGTGCATCAGGCGGGCTTTCGGAGAGCATGGGATCAGCACGTCGTCACGCGACGTGTTCATCAGCAAGGTTCCGGTTGAAATTGACCTCATCATCCCGAGAGCGGAGGCCGCTCCCGAACACGGAATCGTCTATTCAGCTCGGGATGTCCTCGTGGCGCTTGAGATCAAAGCATCCGGCGCGTACGGCGACGCAACCCACAAACACACGGGTTGCGCGTTTCAGCTGATTTCCAAGCAGAATCCACAGACCCGCTGCGCGTATGTCGCAGTGGCAGAGCGTGCAAACTACAGATGGGCAGTCAGTAAGGAAAATCTCGGTTTCCCAGCCTACACCCTGTTTTTTCATAAGGGGTCGCCAAAGAAACTCGATGATTATGAATCCACAGGCGACTGGCAGCGGTTGATGAAGGACATCGGGTCTTGGTGCTCATCCGCAAACCGGAAGGCTAGGCCATCGCGTAGGAATTGAAGGAAGAGTAGCCCAGACCATGTTCCTCAGTCTGCGGCCTTTCCTCTCGTAAGGCTCAAAGCCCG
Organism: Terriglobia bacterium; assembly: GCA_035578005.1. Lineage (GTDB taxonomy): Bacteria > Acidobacteriota > Terriglobia > UBA7540 > UBA7540 > Gp13-AA77. Next base: position 8,668 of record DATJYK010000469.1, on the reverse strand, counting down.
CGGACCCAAATGCGGGGTCCACGCTACGCCTTGCTTACCACTAACCACCAACCACTAGCCACTCTGTTATGGACGTCTGGCACGAATTTCGAGGACTCAACGCCGCTTACGCCGCCGAACTGTACGAGGAATACCGGCGCGACCCGGCCTCGGTTGATGCCGCCACGCGCGCCTTCTTCGAGCAGCATGGAGCCCCTCCCGCCGCACTGCCTCGCTCTGGGAAGCGCGACTTTGGCTACCTGCTTACGGCAACGCTGTAACCGTGACTGTCGACCGTTGGTCACCTGCAGAATTCCCCCAATCCAACGTCGCGGTGCCAGTCAGTAAAGGGTTGAAATTTGCTCCAGCGGAATCGGCTAGCACGCCAACCGGGTCTCCGCCGGGGAACAAAAGGAAGGCCGCGGAATTCGGTGTCTGAGACATCCCGGAGGCGAAGTAACTCCCTTGAACCGGAACCGTTTCCCCGTTGAACCCGAATCCGTAAGCCTGCCAGGCAGAGGAAACAACTGATGGCGTCCACACTCGCGTTTGGAAGTTAGGAGCACCGCTGCCGGATGCGATCTGAACGCCCGAGCCGCTGCCCCCGAAATTCCAGCTCGGGGTCCAGGTGCTGGTGGTCCACATCGTTACCTCGGTGGGCACCATGCCCACGCCCCCGCTCGTCAGCACAGCCGTCCACCACAGGGCCCACTGCGGCAAGGCACCGCTGCCGTTGACTTGGCCGTGGATTTCCTTGATAAATTGAGGCATGGAGTTCTGCGGGGGTTCGCTGATCCAAGTGGGATTGTAGTCAGACACAGGATCATCAAAGCCTGTCCCATACCAGGCGATGTCGCTACCGTCCCCCCAGGGCAACTGCTGTGGGTCTAGCGCCTCCGCCGCCGACTTAACGGCCGCCAGGAAGGTGATTCGCGGGATGCCGTCGGGTGACACGTCAATGGGCCGCATCATGACCACGGACGGGTGGTTCTGTAGCGCGAGCATCCGGCTCTGTGCCTGCCCCTCCATCCAGCTTTGCCACCCAGAGACGCTGTCGACTACGTCCTGCCCCGCGGTCGCACCGTCGCAGTACATCTCTTCGATAACTGCAAAGCCTAATTCGTCCGCCAGCGCCAAGGCTGTTTCCGAATACGGGTTCCAGTGGCTCACGACCGTGTTCACTCCGGAGTTTTCGAGGATCTGACCGAAATAAAACGCCAGCTCGTCAGGCCTGTTTGGCATATCGATGTTGTTTTGGTCTGCCTTCTTCCAAAAGTCGCCAACCAGGAATGGCACTTGGCCGTTGATGTAATAAGTGCCACTTTCGACATAGGCCTCCCGCGGTCCGAACCGCACGCCCGCAACGTCCACCGTCTGCCTGGAAGAATTCAAAAGGGAAACCTTCATCCAGTAAAGGGTTGGGTGGCCTATGTTCCACCAGGGAGAGCTGGACGGCCAATTGGCAGTGAGTGTGACAGACCCGCCGCTGAGGGGTTCATAAGGTAAGGTAAGAACCTTCTTTCCGCTGCTGTTGATCACCATCGCCGAGGCACCGACGGCCTCGCTTCCATTGGCCGAGACGAGGGCACTGACGGTTTGATTCCTCCAGGACGCGAAGGTGTACACCGTGGCATAGGTCGACGGCCGCCAGACCAGCTCGATGTCGCCTGTGATCCCAACCCAATTTCGCGCAGAGGTCACCTCAGTGCCTGGCCGGTAGGAGTTGCCGCCACAATTGCGAACCGATGCGGAGCAATCCGGCTCTGTGATCCCACCCGGCCGCGCGTAATTGGCGTCTGCATTGTGAACATAGATCTGCAGGGTGTTCGAACTGTTGAAGTTCAACAGACCCGTAACTTCGACTTCAATCGGCACATACTGCCCGTAGTTCTCTCCAGCATAAGCGCCGTTGATGTAAATCCCAGCGTAGTGGCCGATCTCACCGATGTCGATGAACCATCGCCGGCCAGAGACCTCGGCAGAGGCGGGCAGGAAGAACGGCGTTTGATACCAGACACTGGTCGTGACGCCATCGGTGATGGGGAGCGTCGGCACGCGACCGCTCGTCCAGCCCGTCGAAGGAATAAGCGGGTTAGTCACCATCTGAGTCCAATCGCTGAATCCGAAGGAGCTCTGCGGGGGGTTGTTGCCGACCGATTGCCACTGGTTGCCGTTCAAGATGATTGAACCGCGAAAGTGGGATGCGTTGAAGGCAGCGCCCTGGCCGCGAAGAGCGCGGGTGAAGGATAACAGCAGACTGAAAGCAACAAAGATTCGGAAGAAGATGCCATGGGTGCTAGAATTTGAATGGTTCACGTTTTGGATTCCCCTTTTCCCAGTTGGCTCGGAATCTACGACGCGACTTTCCGCCGGGCGAAGAGTCTAACGCTTGACCAAGTCAAATGCAATCGTTCCCAACTTCTCATAACATTTTGCGTAAATATATGACCTGTGACCGACTCACCGAAGCTGACTAGGTGGGTCCGTGTTCCTAACTATTGGCGATACATAACCACCGCCGTTCTGGAAGAGGGCGGTGGAGGAGGGTATCCGGTGACTAGGATAGCTGAGTTGCGAACATCCCATTCGCGTGTCCTGGTATTGCTCGCGGTCCTCCCGATTGCGCTCTCGTTTCGCGCCGCCGGAACTGGCGGACGTAGCAGTGCGACCGCTGCCGCCACAAGCAACAGCTTTGGCGCCGGCGTGGGCGGTGGTGGCCAGCCAATCCCAGCGAGCTTTTTTGCGATGACAATTCCAAATGGCGGGGCGGATTACCCAGCAGTGAGAATCGGTGCTCTCGGCCACCCTGCGGACTTCGCGTGGGGTTTCATCGAGAAGAGTAAGGACAGATTCAGCTTCAAGGGATACGACGCTTACGTGAATGAGGCTGTGCAGCACGGCCTGGTGGATAGCAACGGCGCCGCCGAAGTCACCATCACACTGGGCGGCTACACACCACTGTGGGCCGCGGCCGATACCTCCAGGTGCAAGCGTGTTGGCCAGCAGGATGTCTGCCCATCGCCGCCTGCCGACGTCCGCAATTGGACCGATTTCGTCACGGCGGTCGTCAACCATTACAATGGGAAGACAGCTCCCCATGTAAAATACTACGAGCTCTGGAACGAGTTCAGCTCTCCGAATTTTTGGACCGGAACGTTGCAAGACATGGTGAACTTGGCGGCTGCCACCTACCCCATTATTCACACGGATCCTTACTCGATCTTGCTCACTCCATCAGTGAGTGGACCAGCCCAAGGCGCCTTCCGACCCCGTCCCCTCCCAAACGGCCTCACCTGGATGACTTCGTACCTTCAGTCGGGTGGGAGCCGATACGCAGACGGGGGCAGCTTTCACGGGTATGTGGCTCGCAGCAACGGCAGGGAGGTCACGCTCTTTCCGTTTCCATCGCAGAATTCCACCACCGGCTGCGCGGCGGGCGCGGGATGCTTCGGCTCAATCATCACGAAAATGACGGGATTCCGTGGCGTGTTTGACCAAAATGGCCTCAGCGGCAAGCCGATGCTCGATACGGAGGGAAGCTGGGGAAAGAACGACAACCTACCGGACTCGGATCAGGAGACAGCCTGGGTGGCGCAATGGTACATTCTGCAGGCCGCCTACTACCCGAACATCACGCAGGCAGCCTGGTACATCTGGGGCTACCCGGCGCGTTCGGGAGAACTGGAGTCCGCCGCTGGCACACCCAACCAGGCGGGTGTGGCCTATGGTCAGATTTATAGCTGGTTGGTGGGCGCGTCCTTTAGCTCCCAGTGCCGGAGTGACTCGAACTTCACGTGGACTTGTTCTATTACTCGGTCGGGCGGCTATCAAGGGCTGATCGTTTGGAACGAAAATGGGAACTATGGTTACAGCCCGGCAAGCACCTACAAGCAGTACCGAAACCTCGCCGGCAACACCACGCAACTTGGCGGCAGCGCCATTATCCTTGGGAATCAGCCGGTATTGTTCGAAAACCGGAGCCCATAACGGGCGGCTGGCGCCTAGCGCAGTCTGTGCGAACCTCTTCATTCCCATTGCTTGATTCTCTGGCTTTACTTACGACCCAGCCAACACATCGGCGCGGTGAAGCAATGTCAATAAGCATAGACTTGTCTGGATACGAGGTTAAGTCGGCTTCGGCGGCGTGCAGGCGGAGCGTCTGCAGCAGTTCGGTGGCTCGCTCGGGTCCGCCGTCTTTGTGGATGACGTAATCGAACGACTCGATCCACTCCTCCTTTCAATGTCGGCGACCGCCGGTTCCGTGGGACTCATATCGTGCTTCCTTTCGTTGCTGAACTCGCGGAGGTCTGGGGCTTGCCACGGCCAGTGGCAGCGAAACCACGTCCGCGAAAAAAGTTAAAAAAGTATCTGATTTGGCCGTAACTGACCGTTGCACAGTGACTTACCAAATTGGGTTCGACCCCCTCGAAAGTTCCGGAATTGAACCCGTTTTGCACAGCGTAAGCTACTCTAGCCAAAAGGTTTTGTCGCCAACGGGTTCGATTCGTGTCCAGATTCCCGTATCGGCGAGGCCCGAGAACGCCTGGAAAGGTCCAACAAATTCGATCCCGCTCGTGCCCTCGTCGTCAGGCATTTATTCCTCCTGCCTGTCACGTTTATTTCAGCAGCATCCGCATTGGCACCAGCGTGCGGTTGAGCGGGTTCAACATCAACCCAAACTCTTCCAGAGTAACCACCCCGAGCAGAGCCTCGTCGCCCGGCTCCCCCAGGATCACAGGCGTATAGCCGGTTCTTTCCATCAAGGTGATTCCAGACCAGGACACCTTGCGTGAGATGTGTGTTCCATCGGCCAAGGTGAACTCCATTGACTCCCTTGGCTCCAGGCCGAGCGTCTGCCAAGTCTCCAGAGGCAGCAGAGTCAAGTGCGCTCCGCTGTCCACCAGGAAGTCGACCGGGACCGACTTGCCGTTGTCACTGACCACCGCCTTAAAGCTGGTGATTCCCATCAGGGTTAACCCAGTCGCGGACGATCTTGTATGTTCCTGACGAGTCGTCCGTTCGTGCAAGATGAGATTGACCTTCAGCCCGCTGATTCTGGTGCGAAGGTCTTTATTCCGCCCCATGGTTGGACCGTGGGTTCAATCAGTAGGATGCCTGCATGCGCAACAACCCTCCCAACGCCGCGATGAGTACTTTGCAGATACCCCAGCCGATGATAGCATTTCCTCTGGCGCGAAGTCAGCTTTGCACCTCAGATCGATGGACGGTTTTTCACCAGCGCAGCGTAGTGAGATAATGCGAAGGGTACGTTCACGGACACGCCGCCGGAACTCGTGGTTCGCGAACCGGTCTCGGCTTGGACGATTCGAAAGGCAGAGTGCCCGACTGCTACGTGGGGGAGCCCATTGTTCGGAGTTAGCACTCTGAGCTGAGGACGACGTTCACAAACATGCTCCTTGACCCAGAGCGGATTCCAACCAGAGAAAAGCTGATATTGGCCGGGCTATACCTTTCAAAATACGATTCGCGCGGTCTGAAAGAACTCGGATTCGAAAGCTATGTGGAAGCATTTAACGTGATAGGGTACGCCATGGGATCACGTCCTGCGTCGGTAAAGAACTACCGCGACGAGTTTGATCCCTTGTTTCCGAACAGCCGACAAGGGTGGCACAAGCGTCAGATCCGTCATTACTGTCTCAAGGTGTTCGAGGAGTATAAGAGCTTAGACCTCGAATCGTTTACCGGTCTAATAAAGTCCTTTTTCGGATATGACGACAATGTCCGAAGCGAGGTCCAGACAAACGAGAGGCAGTACGACGGCACTGGATTCGCCAAGAGACTCATGACCGGTCTCGCCGCAGAACGCTATTTCGAGGCGGTTCAGCCGAGCCTTGCCGAATTCAAAGACTATACCGTCGAAAACACGACACATTTAGGGTGTGGATACGACTTCCGCCTGCGGATGGATGCAGACGAGGATTTTGTGGTCCTTGAAGTGAAGGGTTTACAGGAACAGGGGGGGAACTTGTCGTTAACTCCAAAGGAACACGACGTGGCGTCGGCTTTGAAAGACCGCTTCTTTCTCTTCGTGGTAAAGAACTTCAGGGAGTCACCATTTCACGAAATTTTCCGGAACCCGCTGTCGGGCACACTGCAGTTCAAGAAGAACGAACGCGTGCTGGTTCACGTCTCGTGGGTGGCCACGGTATAGCGCGAATGACCGGGAGGGCCCATGCTTGATTTGGCTATTTCGATCGATGCTGACTCGAGAAATACGGTGATTGTCGAAACCAACCACGGAGCCAGATTGAAAGCTCCGGAGTGGCCGGGGGATTGTGATTTTCAGGTAGTGGCCTTTGACCCGTCCGCTGAAAGCTGCGAAGTGGTGTGGGCGCAGGCCTTGGCAGAGGACATCGGGAGGGCACTGACGATGCTTCGTGGAACCCCCGCGTTGAGGGGCCGAAAACCGGACTGGTATCGCAGGCTGCAGCTTTACGCGAAAGGGGATTCATCGGCGCGAGAGTAGTCGCCGTACCCGCTTCGAAGAACTACTTGGCTCGCCTTGCGAAGGAATCACCGTGAGATCTCAACTGCGGACTTGTTTCACGGGGGCCGACACATCCGCCTCGAACTGCCAGGGCTGCCATTCGGGCCAAGTCAGGCAGACTGTGAGGGCGAATAGAAAGCCAGCAACGAGCATTCCACTGCCGGTGAGGTCAAATGCGATGAGGAAGCCGCTCAACAGACCGCGGGTCCGGCTCTTAGGGCCTATCACGAGAGCTCGGGCGGGGCTGATTCCATCGTGCGAAACAGACGCCAATCCGCCACCGGACTGTCTGACAGCGAGGCAACTCCTGCGCTGGTATCGGGGCTTGTGGGTGCAATGCGACGCAGGTAGCACACCGTTCCGGCGGCGTAAGCGAATTGAGATTGCTAGACGGGCTAAACCCGGGTACCGCTCTTGAGCGACAGTTGCTATTCCCCCGGGGATCCTGGCCTAGGTACATCGCTCTTTTTATGGAAGTTAGGTACGGCTTTCAAGACGTCAACGCCCCTTACGTCGCCGAACTTTACGAAGACTACCGGCGCGATCCAGCGTCAGTTGACGCGGCCACGCGCGCGTTCTTCGAACAGCATGGAGCCCCTCCTGGATTCGAAATCACCGAGGCTTCTATAGGCGCAGTTCCGGGCGCACCGATTGCCAAGATCGTCGGCGCCGTTAACCTGGCGGAGTCAATCCGCAAGTTCGGACACCTCGCCGCCCAGGTAGACCCGCTGGGTAGTCCGCCGCCGGGTGATCCGTCACTCCAGCCTGAATTCCATCGTGTCACGGAACAGGATCTGCGCAGCCTGCCGGCTTCGTTGATCCTGGGTCCTCCTGCCGAAGGCAAGCGAAACGCCTGGGAAGTGATCGAGGCGTTGAGGGCCGTCTACTCGTCAGCGAGCGGCTTTGACTATGGCCATTTGCGCGACCCCGAAGAGCGCCAGTGGCTGATCAACGCCATCGAGTCGCGCCGATTCCGCCCACCCGCCGACCCTATCGACGAGATTGCGCTGCTCGACCGCATCACCCAGGAGGGCGCTTTCGAGCTTTTCATCCATCGAACGTTCCCGGGCAAGACCCGCTTTTCCATCGAGGGCCTGGGTATCCTGATTCCGATCATTGACGAGGTGATTCGGCGCGCGGGTCAGGCGAAATTCCGGAAGATTCTGATCGGCATGGCCCATCGCGGGCGGCTGAACGTGCTGGCGCACGTCCTCAACAAGCCCTACGAGCAGATTCTGGCGGAATTCAAGGACCCGGCCGGAGCCAGCCGCTTTCGCTCAGACTTGGGTTGGACCGGCGACGTGAAGTACCACTCAGGCGCGGTGCGCGAGCTGAGCGAGAACGAGCGAGCCCCGCTGGTGGTCGCGCTGGCGCCGAATCCCTCGCACCTGGAGGCGGTGAATCCTGTTGTGGAGGGTATGGCTCGGGCTTCAGGAACCGCCGCGGGCCGTCCGGGGGCGCCGCAGTTTGATCCCACCCTCACCCTGCCGCTGCTGATTCACGGCGACGCCGCCTTCCCGGCTCAGGGTGTGGTGGCGGAGACGCTGAACCTTTACCGGCTGCCGGGATACACAACCGGCGGCACGCTGCACATCATCGCCAATAATCAACTGGGATTCACCACCGAACCGAAAGACGGCCGCAGCACGATCTACGCGAGCGACCTGGCGCGGGGATTCCGCATCCCGATTGCGCGCGTCAACGCTGATCATCCAGAGGCTTGCCTTGAGGCCGCCCGCATGGCGCTCGCTTACCTGTTACGCTTCCAGAAGGACTTTGTGATTGACCTCGTGGGCTATCGCCGTTACGGGCACAACGAGGGTGACGAGCCGAGCGTGACCCAACCCTTGCTGTACGCCAAGATCGCCCAACACCCGACTGTGCGCCAACTCTGGGCCAAGACGCTGCTGGAACGAGGCGTGATTCAGCCCGGGTTCGCCGAGAGCCTGGTGAAGAAGCACTTCAGCCGCCTTGAGACGGTCATGGCGTCATTCGAACCGGAGCGTGAGCTGGTGGAACCGCGCCCGGAGGAGCCACCCCCGGGCGCCGCACGCCACGCGGCCACCGCCTTCCCGGCCGAGCGCTTGCGGGAACTCAACCAGTCGTTGCTGGAGGTTCCCGAGGGGTTCAGTGCTAACCGCAAGATTGAACGCGCCCGCGCGCGGCGGCGCGAGGCTCTCA
>DATJYK010000468.1:0-9439 GCA_035578005.1 Terriglobia bacterium | reverse complement strand
CTCCGGGACGCTGGGTGGCAGCAGATAGGCTTGCTCAGGATTGTAGGCTCGAAATCTCATAAACAGGACACCTCCACTGCTATTATCGCCGAGGTGTCAAGAGGGGTGGCTTTCGAGAGCTGAGTTCTCACACAGACTCTTGAGGCCCGCCGAATCCTGCGAAATCGTGGCCTTTGTGTTCCGCTCTCGGAGCGGCTTGCTGACGGCAAGCTGCGCCGAGAGCGGAACACGTCAAATATCAAACCGACGTGGTAACGGCGGGGCTGAAGCCCCGCCCTTTTCGAATCCCTGCGAGAGATGCAGGCGGGGTTGCGTGATTCGCTTTCTTGACCCAGCCGTCAGAATCCTCTATTGTGTCGCGGGAATGGAAAGAACCCTTACTACCGAGGCCCGGCGGCCCGCGGAGCAGCCGGCGCTCGTGCGGGCGCTCGGGCTCTGGGAAACCAGTGCCATCGTCGTCGGCATCATGATTGGCACCGCGATTTTCCTCGTGCCGGCGGACATCACACGCCAAGTGGGCAGCCCCCGGGCGGCTCTGGCGGTGTGGCTGGTCGGCGGTTTGCTCAGCCTCCTGGGCGCGCTTTCGTTCGCCGAACTCGCCGCTATGTTTCCGCATTCGGGAGGGCAGTACGTCTTCCTGCGCGAGGCTTATGGACCGCTGGTGGCCTTCCTGTGTGGATGGTCTTTCTTCGTGTCGGCGCAGACCGGCGGCATTTCCGTACTCGCCGTGGGTTTTGCCGAGTATCTGGGCGAACTGGTACCGCTCTCTCCCTGGGAGCTCAAGGCCGCTGCCGCCGGCGCGATCGCCGCGTTCACCGCCATCAACTACCTTGGGGTGCGGGAAGGGGGCGCGGTGCAATCCCTGTTGACCGGATTCAAGACGGCGGCCGTAGCCGGACTCATCATTCTCGGGTTCGCCTTGGTGAGAGGCACGCCCGGCGGCGTGCCCAGCTTGCCCCTCCCCAAGGGAAGCAGCTTCGCAGCATCCTTCGGCGTGGCCCTGGTGGCGGCGTTCTGGGCGTACGAGGGCTGGAACTGCGCCACCTTCGTTGGAGGCGAAGTGAAACATGCGGAGCGGAACCTGCCGCTGGCACTCATTCTCGGGACCTCCGCCGTGATCGCTCTGTACCTGGGGCTGAATCTGGTGTATTACCACGTGCTATCCGTACCGGAAGTGGCGCAGTCCCCGCGCGTGGCCGCGGCCATGGCAGCTCGCTTTCTGGGCCGTCCCGGGGCCCTGTTCGTAACCTGGCTGATCATCGCTTCGACGCTCGGCTCGGTCAACGGAAGCGTGCTCGCCGCCCCGCGGGTGTATTACGCCATGGCCAAGGACGGCGTCTTCTTCCGCTGGTGCGCGGTTGTGCATCCTCGCTTCCGCACTCCTCATCTGGCGCTGCTGCTGCAAGGTGCGCTGGCGATCCTCCTGGTGCTGCTCGGCACCTACGAGCAGCTCTACACTTATGTCATCTTTGCGGCCTGGGCGTTCTACGCGCTTACCGCCCTGGCGGTGGTTGTGCTGCGCCGCAAGCGGCCCGATTTGCCGCGCCCTTATCGCGTGTGGGGTTATCCGGTGGTCCCGTTGGCATTTGTAGCGGCTGCTACCTGGTTCTTGGGAAACATGCTGGTGCAGAAGCCGACGGAGGCGGGATGGGGCTGCCTGATTCTGCTTGCGGGTATACCTGTCTATTTCGTTTGGAAGAAGCGTGGCGTTCGAAAGTCTGTGTGAAAACGTGCCGCAACGTGCTGTAGCGGCGATCTCTGATCGCCGAAATGATTGATTTCAAAAGTCGGCGGTCAGAGACCGCCCAAGTCGGCGGTCAGAGACTGCCCAAGTCGGCGGTCAGAGACTGCCCAAGTCGGCGGTCAGAGACCGCCGCTACAGCACGCGGTTTCCACATAGACTCTGAAGCGCCCTTTTCGAATCCCGGTGAGGAATGCGAGCTAAGTCTTGATCGCGGCGCCCAGCAGTTCCTTCAGGGCCCGGACGTATTCCGTCAGCGCCTCGCGTCCGGCGTCAGTCATCCGGTAGAGAGTCTTCGGCTTGCGCTGGACGAACTTCTTTTTGACGCGCACGTAGCCGGCGGCCTCCAGCCGGGCGAGTTGTGCGCCCAGGTTGCCGTCCGTGGACCCGGTCTTGTCGCGCAGCCAGGTGAACTCGGCCTCCTCCACGGTGGCGAGCAGTGCCAACAGAGCCAGGCGCAGTTTTCCGTGAACGACGGCATTCAGCTCCGGCAGATCAGGCATCAGCCCGGCCCTGGCGAGGTTTCTCGCGGCCCTCGCGAATCATGCCATACACTCCGAAGGCAATCTGGCAGACGAAGATCGCGGCGAGAAAGGCGGCTGTGGCCTGCTTTTGCGTCCCAAAACAGGCAGCCACGGCAGCCGCCCACCATACGACCGCGCAGCCCAACTGGACCCGCCAGCGCAGGATGAGGGCCGAGGTCGCGTTGGCCATGCCGAGCATGCCCGAGACCACGGCGATGAACAAGTGCGGGTCCGTCAGCCTGCCGGCTAAGCCGAGCGGAACGAAGAGCAGGAACATCGAGATTCCGAAGGCCAGCCATAGCGAGCCCACCGCCCGGCCGGCCATCGTCCCCGGCCCGCGGCCTGCCTGGAGGGAGGCCAGGATCACGGTAACCACCACGGCCGCAATCATGGTGGCCGGCCACGCCCAGGCGGTGTGGCCCCAGGCAGCCCAGGCGATGGCGACGTAAAAGGCAGCGCCCCAAAGCGCGAAGGTCCAGCCCCAACTCCCCGTTGTCCGGCGCCCTTCGGCAATCATAGCTTCAATCAAAACTAATCTGTCTTTAAGGTCCTGGGCAGTGATCTGGTCATGCATGGCGATTCTCCTTTGCAGGCCCCAAGTACCGGTCATTCAGGGTTCCCTCGGCCTGGGCATTTTCGCCTCGCCGCGTCTCGCCTCGTCTGGCCTCATTCAGGTGACGCCAGAGCGGCAAGGGCCGGCGGCGTTGCTTCAGGGCAGATGTCGAAGCATCATCTCGACGCTCCGCCGCGGCGGGGCGTTGCCCACGGTGGATTCGGTGACTTCCTGCCATTCGCCCATGGCGGTCAAGTGCATCGTGTTCACGACATGCGCCGGTCCGGCGGGGAAACCCCACGAGAAGCCGTCGCCCAGCACGGCGAGCTCGGTGTCGAGGTAGCGGCCGTCGCTGTAAGGCCGAATGCGGTAGGTTCGCGTGGCGTCGTCGTACGAGATCGTAGCCAGGGCGCTGAAATCGGCCTTGCCGTCGTTCGTCTCGCTCCTGCCCTCGATCAGCATCACCAGGCCGCCGAGTTTGTACTCGACATCCTCAGATTGGGTGAGATGCAGCGGTTCGCCGGGGCCGCGCACAATCGTAACAGGACCGGACCAGCGCCCGGCAAGAAAAGCGAGCTTATGCATGGCTTCGCGCTGCAAGTCGGTGCCACTCGGCACCGGCCGCGTCCCAGCCGCCAGACTCGCGGCCACGACGAGGGCTCCGGTAAGACAGGTGCGGCAGACGAATCGCATCGGGATGAATCGAGGAAACGTGGTTCTCATGACTGATCTCCTTGAAACCTTGAATAGCCCGGCCCCGGGAGCCTTCGGAAGCAGCTCCCGGCGAGGCTCGATCAAACTCTATTACACAGAGTACTCTATGTCAAGCTCTACTTCTCGGCAGCGCCTTCGCAAAATGACGAAGGCCCTGTCGCCGCCACCCCCGGTTGCTCCGCGTGTGACCGTCCTCGTATAATTGTGTTAGCGGGCGTGAATAAGGATGCGAAGGCGTCAAGCGGGAGTGCCGAATCTGGATCGCTTGTTCAGCTCTGCTGAGAGGTCAATGAGCGGGTCCACCGGGGGTTGCGCATCACGTTATACGACGCTTTGAACAAAAAGAGGTACGGCGGCGGCATGCGCGGGGAGCGCGACGGCTTCTCAGTGATCGAGCTGGTGATCGTGGTGGCGATCATCATGGTGATCCTGGTGATCGCGGTCCCGGGGCTGCTGCACACCACCATCGCCCGAAACCAGGGCGCGGCGCTCTCTTCCCTTCGCATCGTCAACGCGGCTGAGTTCAACTATAAGTCACTGTATAACAAGGGCTTTAGCTCCACGCTGGCCGAATTGGGCCCTCCCGCGTCCGGAGACTCCAGCCCTGCCGCCGCGGGCCTGGTGGATGCCGCCATCGCTTCCGGCAAGAAGAGTGGCTATACTTTCACTTACACGGCGGCGCCACCGGTGGACGGAGTGATCCAGCACTACACGCTCACGGCAAACCCCATCACACCGGGCGCCACCGGGCAAACGTTTTATTTTACGGACGAATCGAATAAGATACGCGTGAACAGTTCGCACCCCGCGAGCGCGTCGGATGCGCTGTTTGGGGGATAAGCGTGTGGCGGCAATCAAACTCTTGAGACGCTCGGTAAACGAAAGGCGGCCGGGAGCGTCTTAATCGTTATCGGCCGTCCAAGACTGTGATGCCCGCCGGGAAGAAGGAAACATGAGGAAGAGGGACAGGAATTCAGAGGGCTTTTCGCTGATCGAATTGCTGATTGTGGTGGCGATTATTCTGATTATCGCGGCCGTGGCCATCCCGAGCCTGATCGGCGCCAAGAGCACTGCCAATCAGCTCTCCGCGGTAGCGAGCCTGAAAGCCATCGTCACGGCTGAGGCGGAGTACAACAGTACCTACCAAACCTACACCACAACCCTGGCCCAGCTTGGCCCCGCAACGGGCGGCCTGCCCAGCGTCTCGGCTGCCGGACTGATTAACGATACCACCTTGATGTCTGGCACCAAGGCTGGCTATGTGTTCAAGTACACGCCGACGGGCGCGGGGAGTTCGGGCGCTGGCGGTAGCAGTGAAAGCAATGCCGGAGGGACCGGGGGCACCACCACCGGGGGCAGCGCTACGGTGCTGGGTTACACGGTCAACGCGGATCCCCAGGTGCCCGGCAAGACAGGTACCGCTCACTATTACCTCGACGACTCCGGGACCATCCACTTCAACAACACGGCGCCGGCGGGGCCGACTGATCCTACTATTCAGTGACGGCTGGTGCGGAAGCGAACCGACGTTAGCTTCAAGCGCCGAAATGCCCGATCAGAAATGCCGGAGTAAGTATCCGTCAGCGACTTGGGGGGGCCGTGACAAAATGCCCATATTGCGCCGAGGAAATCCAAGAGGACGCCAGGGTCTGCCGCTGGTGCCACAGTGACCTAACAGCCTTGCCTCTTGGCGGAGCCCCGCCAACGGCAAAGACGAGTGGAAAGGCTGTCGCAAGCCTGGTTCTCGGGGTATTTCCGGTAGTACCGCTGCTCGGAAGCGTTGTGGCCATCATTCTTGGTCACAAATCTCGAGGCGAAATTCGCCGGAGCGGCGGTCGTTTGACAGGTGACGGCCTGGCGTTGGCGGGTCTTATCCTGGGCTATCTGGGAGGATTTGCCGTTCCGGTGGTCCTGATCATCGCGGCCGTCGCCATTCCGAACCTGATCGGCGCCAAGATCACCGCCAATCAACTCTCCGCGATCCAAAGTTTGAGAGCAATTAATCAAGCTGAGACCCTGTATAGCAGCACCTACCAAACTTACACCACGACCATGACCCAACTTGGACCCTCGGCGGACGGCCAACCCACCGTCTCGACGGCCGGGATCATTACCGATGCAGCTCTGATTGACGGCAACAAGGCCGGGTACGTGTTCAAGTACTCGCCGACAGGCGCGGCCGTTTCAAGTGGTGCTGGAGGCAACGGTGGTAACGCCGCGGTTCTCGGCTATACGATCAACGCGGATCCCCTCGTGCCCGGGAAGACCGGCAGTGCTCACTATTTCCTCGATGAGTCCGGGACCATCCACGTGAACAGCGGGGTGCCGGCAGGTCCGAGCGATCCTAAGCTAGGCGAGTAGATGGGTTGGGCGATCTCCGGCTGTGACATGTCTGACGCTGCACTCCGATTGGAAGCTACGGTCCCCCCTCAACACAGTTCTACCGCTGTCGTTTCCGTCGGCCCCAGGAGCAGTCGACGTCGTGTTTCGATGATGGCCGCTCTCGCCGGAATTGCGGTGCTTCCTTATCTCAATTCCCTTTCTAACGGATTCGTTTATGACGATGTCTCCCAGGTGCTCAACAATCCGTATCTGCGCAGCTTTCATTACTTGCGCCAGATTTTTACCAGTTCAGTCTGGTCCTTTCAGGGCGGCTATGCTGGGGTCACCAATTACTACCGCCCCATGATGAGCTTCGGGTACCTGGTCTGCTACCGGCTCTTCGGGCCCAACGCGTTCGTCTTCCATGCAGTCAATGTGATTCTCAACGCGGCCGTTGTGCTGGTGCTTTACGACGTCACGAGACGCCTGTTTCGAAGTGAGTTCGTTGCGGTGGCAGCGGCGTTGGTGTTCGCCCTCCATCCCGTCCATAGCGAATCCGTGGATTGGGTGGGTGCGGTCACTGACCTCGAACTTACGCTGTTCTTTCTGGCGGCCTTTGGGTTCTACCTTCGGATTCCTAGGCTGACGTCCGGCCGTCCCAGCGGGCGCTGGTTTGTGGTGCAGACGGGAGTCGTGCTGAGCCTTGCGCTGGCCGCGCTTTCTAAAGAGCCGGCGCTGACCCTGCCGGTGCTGCTCGTGATCTACGAGCACTTCTACCGTGAGGACCGCGCCGAGACCAGCGTCTTTGAGAAGATCGCTCGCTATGCTCCGGCTTGGGCCTTTGTCCCGATTTACCTCGTGGCGCGCGCGCACTTCCTCGGAGGCTTTGCACCGGTTCAGGTCGGGCGTCCGGGCGCCGCCACAGACGAACTCGCGATTTCGGCGGTGGCTCTACTCGGCCAGTATGCTGCCAAGATGCTGTGGCCCGTGCGCCTCTGTGCCTACTACGTATTCCCCACGAGCTGGCTGGTGCTGCTGCCGGAGGTCCTGGGCGGAATCGCAGCCGTGGTGATTGGGAGCCTGCTTTTCATCCTGCTCTGGAAGTGGGCGCGGCTGGCATCGTTCGGACTGGTCTGGTTTCTGGTCACGCTGGCGCCGGCCCTCGACATCCGCTGGATGCCGGTGGGCGCCTTTGCGGAGCGCTATCTTTATCTCCCCTCGGTGGGGCTCTGCTGGGTGATCGCCTGGGCTTGCTGGCGGCTGTGGGGAATCGGTGCGCCGTTCGGCCGGACGTGGCGGGTGGGCTTGGCGGTGGTTGCGGTCGCGCTGATGGTACCCGCAGCCCTGCGCATTGTGACGCGCAATCGCGATTGGAAGGATGATCTCACCTTCTACCAGCGCACCCTCGCGCTTTCTCCCGACTCCAACGTGATGCACACCAATTTGGGGAAGCTTTACTGGGAGCAGGGCAAGACGGACCTCGCTGAGCAGCAGTGGCGCGCAGCCGCCGAGCTGGCGCCGGATGCGCCGGTGGTGCTTGATAACATGGGTCTGCTGCTCACTTCCCGGCAGCAATATGACGAAGCTCTGGCTGATTTGACGCGGGCGGTGCAGATTGCGCCCGAGGACTCCTTTGCACACCGCAATCTCGCCAACCTCTATAGCGACCTGGGGCGCCGGGAGGAAGCCGAGCAGGAATTCAAGGCCGCGCTCAGCATTTCGCCGCTCGATTTCCGCACGCGCGACGAACTCGGCCAGCTTTACCTTGATGAAGGCCGCTTTCCGGAAGCTGAAGTCCAGTTTCGCGCTTCGCTGGCCTTGAGGCCAAGCCTGGCAGCTTGGTTGGGCCTGGGAATCTCGCGATGGCGTCAGGGGGATTCCGAGGCGGCGGAGCTCGACCTCAAGAACGCCGAAGCGATGGATGCTGCGGACGGCCGTATTCACGTAGCGCTGGGATTGCTGTATGACGCCACGGGCCGCAAAGCACAGGCGCTGGACGAATATCAGGCCAGCCTCAAGACGGATATTAAGGACCCCCAGACCAAGGCGGCCTTTCAGAAACTGCAGTCGGAGATGTCAGATGCGAACTCCAGCGGGCGTGGAGCCCCGTAGCAGGCGGTTGAGGAGGCGTTTGTGTCTAATCGCGCCCAGATACCCTGTAGGTGCGGGCCTTGTGAGTGTGCGTGAAAAGGTGCCGCAAAGTGCTGTAGCGGCGATCTCTGATCGCCGGAATGATTGATTTCAAAACTCGGCTAACTCGGCTGTTTAATCACGTGCAGGTGACGCTTAGCCTGCATTTCTCATCAGGATTCGAAAAGGGCGGGCATTGTGCCCGCGCACTAGAGTTTCCACATTTCTGAGGCCCGAAGGGCCGCTCTATCAAAGCCCTGGGCAACGCCCGCGCAACGCCCAGGGCGAGTCATCGCGCGGTATGACGAGTGTAGCCCTGAAAGGGCGAACCAAGAGGAAGCGCTCTCCCGAATCCAGGCGCCTTGTGCCCGCCAGCGGGCGACCCGAGGGTGGCCCCTACCTGCCCCAGACGTTTTTGGCGCCCACGAGAAGGTAGGCTACACCATGAGCGTAGAGTGTGGTATAACATTTCTGTTGACAAAGGTTTAGGCGTGTGGTACGATGGCTAGTTTTCGGCCTTCGGCCCGCAGGGCAGACTCCCCCGGGGCGGCTGACAGGGATCATATGTTGGTGGCACCGATCGTCAGAGGTTCGGTTCTGGGTCCCCGGGTGTTGGCGATGAAAAACACCACCCTTCTCTACGGGACGCGATTCGCTGCCCTGCTGCTGGGTACTGGTGTCATTTCATGCTTGAACCTCACTTGAAGCGCAGTCATTCCCGCGAAGGCGGGAATCCATCTCTCGAAGTTGTCGGAAACATGGAGTCAAGCAAAGTGGATTCCCGCCTTCGCGGGAATGACTGCGCTGGGAGCGTTCAAAGGACACCAGCACCTGCTGCTGAGCCGAGAAACAGGCAAGGCCCGACAGAGGACGCTCAAAAAATCGCGAAATGAAGGATGAACCCACGATGTTATTGATAACAAAGGATCGGTTTTCGCAACCCACGATTTTTATGATAAATAAGGCACTTAGCGGATCATGCCACGATGTTTATGATGGGCAAGGACTTATGGGATGTAACGAATATGGCAAGTCTTTGAACTCGGAGCCCGCAACCACCCCTCGGTGCCTTTGGGTGCGAGAAGTGGGACGTAGGAAAACCGGGCTCCTGACAGAGCACGCCCCAGGGGGGGGCATCGATGCGCGCTAACGAACCCAAACTTGTATCATGCTGTAACAGCGCAGGTTAATGGCGATCTGGTGGCCTATTTGCCAGACGAGTCGAAAAAACGAACCCAAAACACTTAACCCACAGATTCAAGGATGGATAGGAGCTAAAAAGGGGCCAAATTGGCGTTCGAAAACGAACCTAAACGAACCGGACTTTTGGGGAAAAAACGTGCAAAAATCAGGAAACGAACCCAACGAACCCAAGAAACGAACCCGAGCTTCGCCCAGTGGTTGGACGTGGGCTCGTTGTGGTTCGAGGTCGAAGACTTCACTGGGGTCCTCGGT
>DATJYK010000467.1:0-18253 GCA_035578005.1 Terriglobia bacterium | reverse complement strand
TTTTTCTGACCGCCGCCGGCTGGCGCAGACCCTTGGTTTGCGGGGGGTCTCCGATCTCGCGAAGCGACTTGTCGATGCCGCTCGTGGTCGCGGGTTGTTTCTCGCGGCTCTAAGAAGTGTTTCCAGCCCGTAAAGAGAAGCCGGGGATCCACAGGAGCGGTGCGAGCTACGCTCGCTCAGCGCAATAAGGCGCGGAAGCCCGCCTGGACGAAGTGCTGATCGTGGGTCAAGGCGTCCTCGATGCTTTCCGCTTCCATCATCAAAAAGCTGGCGCAATCGGTAAGGCTCCAATTCTTATCGGGTCGATCGTTATACCGACTCAAGGCCCGCTCGAACTGTTCGCTCGTCTGGGGAGTCACGCTGACGGGAGCGCTCGCGCGGAGGACCGTGACCGCTCTCGAAGCCGCCGCCCGCAAGCGAGGGCCACGGTCGCTGAACGCGTTCAAGAACTCCACCAGAACCATCTCGGTTGTAGCAAGCTCGGGAAACTTCTGAGAGGCCTCCACGGCTTTGTGGTGAAGTTCATCGCGAGGATTGAAAAGGGCAATCCAATAGCTGGTATCGGCAAACACGCGCTTCATGAGGACGTCTTTGAGGCGCCGTAGAGATAGTGGTCGGCGTTCTTTGAAAGGTCTGCCGGTACGCGCCGCCAATCCTCATCCGGCACGTCTTCGGCGATAGCGGCAAACGCCTGCTCGATTGAGAGTGCGGGCTCCACAGACCGTAGCACCGCCACGGGGCGGGCATCGCGCTCGATGACGAATTCGCTGCCGGCCCGCACGCGCTCCAATAGGGAAGCAAAATCGCTTGCCGCCTCTTCGTCCGAAATGTGGATCACACGTCTTGCCATGTCCTCAGTATACAGCCTGCAGGCTGTCAGCGTCCGCATCTATGCGTCGTGTCTGGACTTGACGTCGCGAGGACGAGGCCGCGGGTGGCGGTCGCGGAGTGTCTTGAGCGATGCCACCTTCTTTCCGACCGTCGTTGCCACCCGCGTCGCCGAAGCCGCTCACCAGATGGTGGGCAGCGCTTTGGAGCGACGAATCTCGCGATCGGCAGTCAGTAGGGGCAAGCTTTCCGCCAGCGCGGTACCTGCGATCATTCGATCTGCCAGGTCTTTCGGATAGGTTACCGGGAGTCCCAGTGACAGCACGCAGGCGCGGCCGGTGATGGGCAAAACCACGAATCTGGTCTCAACTTCACGCAGGAAAGATTCCAGGCTGGCGCCGAGCCGGACGCGGCCCCTGCCCACGAGTGTGGTCAACTCCAGGAGAGAGATATCGCAGATGGCCAGGCCCTCACCTTCCTTGCGCGTCCGGTCGATTGCTGATCTGGCCTTCCGCGAGAGCCGGTCGGGATCGAACGCCAGCCAAACCACGACGTGCGTATCAACGAGGATCAATCGAGGTTGCCCCAGTCTTCGATCGCAGGCGCGATGACGTCGCCTGTAATCGTGCCCTTGCCGCGGAGGAAGCCGTAAATCTCGTCTGTGTCTTCGCCTGCGGGCACGAGCTTTGCCACCGGCTTGCCGCGCTTAGTGATCACTACGGTCTCACGCTTGGCCTGAACCTCGTCCATAACCGAAAGGCATCGGGCCTTGAACGAGCCTGCCGCCATTGTCTTCATTTCTCGACTCCTCCTCACCATAGTCATTATACCATGGTCATCGTCGTGTCGTTGCCACCGCGCCTTCGGCGATCACACCTCGTCGTTGCCTACCGATTTCGCTTCCTCGCGCGACCTGCGCGGCGGGGTATCATCGCCGTTTTCGGCGCCGGCTGGCGCATCAGACCCTTGGTTTGTTGGGTCTGCGATCGCGCTGTGTGGCCCATACGTCGTTTGGCGATGTATCGCAGCGTAAAGTCTGCCGTTCGGGATTGCAAGTCGATGCCGGGCCGGCCGGGCCGGTTGAGGCTCCTGCCCACCTGAACGGCAGACTTGGCAGGACCGGTTCGATAGTCCGTTGCTGGGGGCTAGCTGGAAGGCTACATATAGGCCGAATACATGGCTGCCAGCGACGTTATGCGGGTGCGGTTGGCGGGCACCCCCCCGGGGGGTATGCCCAAAATGCAAAAACGAACCCGAGAAGTTATTTAGAATCAACAAAAGTGCCAAAAAACGAACCTAAAACGAACCTAAACGAACCTAAAACGAACCCAAGCTCAATTCGCCATCAACCGCACAAGTCATTTGAAATCAGCAAGTCCTTCGTGGGCTGTCAAGTTGGCCGAGCGGCGCTTCAGTCGAACCCGAGGCGGTTTGGCTGGCGCGGGAGTACGGCTACACGTGTTGCCAGGGTGCATGGTCACGGGCCAGAAAACGCCATCCGCGTCCCATCGACGGAGTGGGTCACGCGCGTCACCTGATTGCCCGTCTGGGCGAGTTGTGCTACTCTAAAAAGAAACGAGAGAGCTTGGCCCGAACAGGTCGGAGCCAAGGGAGCGCGGAACCAACAACAGCCCGAAGACATCCCCGGCAACATCAAAAGATAGGCCTCAGCGTCCTACGTATGCATTCGCCATGGGATTGAAGGAAGCGATTGATTCATTGAATCAATGAGTCAATGAATCAATTGCTGAACTGTCAAACCAACGATGAATACTGACCTCCAACTCGAACAGCTTCTGCGCGAGCGCATCGTTGTGCTTGATGGCGCGATGGGCACCATGATCCAGGCGCGTCAACTCACGGAAGAGGACTATCACGGGCGTGAGTTTGCCGATCATCACAAGAGTCTGCGCCTCAATAACGACGTACTCTGCCTCACGCAGCCGGATTTGATCGAGGATGTGCATCGCCAGTATCTCGAGGCTGGGGCCGACATTATCGAGACGAATTCGTTTAACGCCAACGCCATATCTCTGGCCGAGTACGGGTTGGAGAACCGAGCCTATGACCTGAACCTTGCCGCCGGGCGCGTGGCCAGGCGCGCTGTTGAGCGCTTCTGCCAGTCGGGCGCGGACGCGCGCGGGCAAGCCTTCGTGGCCGGCTCGATGGGACCCACCAGCCGCACGGCTTCCGTATCGCAGGACGTGGCGAATCCGGGCGCGCGTTCGGTGACTTTTGACCAGTTGCGCCAAGCCTACTACCACCAGGCGCGCGGTCTGTTGGACGGGGGCGTTGACCTGCTGCTTGTGGAGACCGTTTTCGACACGCTCAACGCCAAGGCGGCACTTTTCGCCATCGATCAGCTCTTTGAGGAGCGCGGCCGCCGCGTGCCGGTGATGGCGTCCGTCACCATCGTTGACCAGAGCGGCCGCAATCTTTCGGGGCAAACCGCGGAAGCCTTCTGGATTTCGGTGTCCCATGTACCGCTGCTCAGCGTAGGCATCAACTGCGCGCTAGGCGCCAAGCAGATGAGGCCCTTTCTCGATGACCTGGCCCGTGTGGCCTCGCTGCCCGTAAGCTGCTATCCGAACGCCGGGCTGCCCAACGCCTTTGGCGGCTTTGACGAGACTCCCGATAGCATGGCTGCTGATCTTGGCGACTTCGCGCGCCAGGGCTGGCTGAACATCGTCGGCTCCTGCTGCGGATCGACGCCCGCGCATACCCGCGCCATCGCCGAAGCGGTGCGCGGCGTGCCTCCCCGCGTGCCGCCAAAGGCCGATCACCTGACGCGGCTCAGCGGCTTTGAGCCGCTCGTCATCCGGCCCGACATGAACTTCGTCAACATCGGCGAGCGCACCAACGTCACCGGGTCGCCGAAGTTCTCCAAGCTGATTCTGGGCGGCGATTACGAGGGAGGCCTCAGCGTGGCCCGCCAGCAGGTGGAAGGCGGCGCCCAGATCATCGACGTGAACCTTGACGAGGGCATGCTCGACTCCGAGCAGGCCATGACCACGTTTCTCAACCATATCGGCTCCGAGCCCGATATCGCGCGCGTGCCCATCATGGTGGATAGCTCCAAATGGAGCGTGATCGAAGCCGGCCTGAAGTGCATCCAGGGCAAGGGCGTGGTGAACTCCATCAGCCTCAAGGAAGGCCAAGAGGTGTTCAAAGAACGCGCCCGGCTCATTCGGCGCTATGGTGCGGCCGTAGTCGTAATGGCCTTTGACGAGCGCGGCCAGGCTGACACGGTGCAGCGCAAGATAGAGATTTGCACGCGTTCTTACAAGATTTTGACCGGGCAGGTTGGCTTCCCTCCTGAAGACATCATCTTTGACCCCAACATCCTCACCGTAGCCACCGGTATGGAGGAGCACAATGACTACGCCGTTGCCTACATCGAGGCGACGCGGCAGATCAAGTCCACTCTGCCGCATGCCAAGGTGAGCGGCGGGGTGAGCAACATTTCCTTCTCGTTCCGCGGCAACAACGCGGTGCGCGAGGCCATGCACTCCGCTTTCCTTTATCACGCCATCGGCGCCGGCATGGATATGGGGATTGTCAATGCCGGCCAGCTTGCGGTGTATGAAGAGGTTCCGAAGGATCTGCTGGAGCTTGTCGAGGACGTACTCTTGAATCGTCGTCCCGACGCTACTGAGCGCCTGCTGGCGTTCGCCGATCGGGTGAAGCAGCGCGGGAAGGTGGAAGCCGAGGAAGAAGAATGGCGCCAGGGCACGGTGGAGGAGCGGCTGTCGCACGCGCTGGTGAAAGGCATCGTGGATTACATCGAAGCCGACACGGAAGAGGCGCGCCAAAAGTATCCGCGGCCACTCCAGGTGATCGAAGGCCCGCTGATGGACGGCATGAGCATTGTGGGTGACCTGTTCGGCTCCGGCAAAATGTTTCTGCCCCAGGTGGTGAAGAGCGCACGTGTGATGAAGAAGGCTGTGGCCTATCTGCTGCCCTTCATGGAGACCGAGAAGCAGGCGAGCGGCGCCCAGAGCCAGGGCAAGATCGTGATGGCCACGGTGAAGGGCGACGTACACGACATCGGCAAGAACATCGTGGGCGTGGTGCTGGGCTGCAACAGCTACGAGGTGATCGATCTGGGCGTGATGGTGCCGAGCGAGAAAATCCTGGCCACGGCGCGCGAGCAGAAAGCCGACATGATCGGCGCCAGCGGGTTGATCACCCCGTCGCTCGATGAGATGGTCCACCTCGCCAAGGAGATGGAGCGGCAGGGCTTCACGATTCCGCTGTTGATCGGCGGGGCCACCACCAGCCGCATCCATACGGCCGTCAAAATCGCGCCCGTCTACAGCCGGCCCGTGGTTCACGTCTCAGACGCGTCGCGAGCGGTGGGCGTGGTGAGCAGCCTGAAAAGCGCGGATCTCGCCGGGAAATTCGCGGCCGAGAATCAGCGCGAGCAGGAGAAGCTGCGGCAGGCTCACCGGCCGCAAGCACAACCGCTCATCACGCTGGAAGAGGCACGGCGCCGAAAGCCCGTGTTCGATGGGTCGAAGGCTGACGTGCGCCGTCCCGAGTTCACGGGTATCAAGGTGTATGATTCGGTGCCGCTCGATGAGATCGCCGACTATATCGACTGGACGCCGTTTTTTTCAGCTTGGGAGTTGCGCGGGACTTATCCGAAAATTCTGGACGATCCGACTGTGGGCGCCCGCGCTCGCGAGCTACTCGCCGACGGCCAAAAACTGCTTGCCAAGATCGTATCTGAGAAGCGCCTCACCGCGCGGGCGGTGATGGGCTTCTTCCCGGCTGCGAGCGTGGGCGACGACGTTGAAGTTTATACCGATGAAGCTCGCCACGGCGTGCTGGCGGTATTTCACTTCCTGCGGCAACAGATGGAAAAGGCGCCCGGCCACTTCAACTATTCGCTGTCTGACTTCATTGCGACGGCTGACTCGGGCGTCCAGGACTACCTGGGTGCGTTTGCAGTGAGCACAGGATTCTGCCTGGAAACGCTGGTAGCCAGCTTCGAGCGCGATTTCGACGACTACAACGCCATCATGGCCAAGGCGCTCGCCGACAGGCTGGCCGAGGCGCTAGCCGAGCTGATGGACAAACGGGCGCGCGATGCCTGGGGCTACGGCAAGCAAGAGAATCTCTCCGCTGAAGAACTCATCCACGAGCGCTATCGCGGTATTCGCCCGGCCGCGGGGTATCCCGCTTGCCCGGATCACACGGAAAAGCAGCAATTGTGGAAGCTGCTCGAGGTGGAGAAGCGCACCGGCATCAAGTTGACCGAGAGTTTTGCTATGTATCCCGCGGCCTCGGTGAGCGGGCTCTACTTCGCGCATCCTGAAGCGCGCTACTTTGCGGTGGGAAAAATCGACCGCGATCAAATTCTTGATTACAGCCGCCGCAAGGGCATGGACGCGAAGACCGTGGAAAAGTGGCTGGCGCCGAATTTGAATTATGAGCCGTAGGAGTGTTCATGAGGGCGAGTGAACTTCTAGCTGAGCTTCATCCTGGCCGAACGCTTCGGCAAGATGTTCTGCAGCCTTTTGGAATGAGCGTCAATGCTCTTGCCAGGGAACTCCACGTTCCGACGGCTCGTCTCAACGACGTTGTTCGCGGCCGGCGCGGCGTGACGGCTGACACGGCGCTCAGGCTGGCGCGTTATCTCGGCACGACCGCGCAATTTTGGCTGAACCTTCAGTCACTCTACGACCTGAGAGCGGCTGAGCAGTCCAACGGTCCGTTGATTAAGAGGCAGGTGAGTCCTCGAAGGGCCGCGTAGGCGCAAACCTGCGAAGACAGTGGCAAGCGGATAGCCGTACGACTATACTTGGGGCAGGCATGACCCACGACGAAATGCAAAACGAGCTGCTGCGGATGGAGGCCGACCTCATCGACGCCGGACATCTCGCCAACAAAACCGCGACCACCGTCGCCAAGCTCGCCGAGACGGTCGGCACCTTCAGTGTCAAGGTCGGAACCTCAAGCGAGACAGTCGATCGCTTGGGCAGCCGCCATGAAGGGCTGGAGCAGAAGATGAGGACGATGACCGACACCCTCAATACCCTCATCACTTACAACATCGAGCGCGACGCCGCCTGGAACCAGAAGTTCGAGGCGCTCACCGACACGGTTAACCGGCTCGCGACCCGCATCGACCGTTACATCGCAGCGCAGGGCAACGGCGCGAACGGAGGCGCCCGATGAATTTGCGATAATGTAAGTATTCGATTCCGACGAAGACAAAACTAGGGGCGGGAAAAGTAGCTTTCCGTCCAAGACTTGAAGCGAAAGGTCGTTTTGCAATTGAAGAAAGAGAGACGCATTCTATCTGCACGTTTACGATGCGGGGTCCTGATCTCGGGCGCCGCTCTTTTGGCAAGCAGCACAATTCTAATCACGCCGTCTGCGGTTACAGGGGCGGCGGAGCCATCCGCTGCCGCGCCGGAGTACCGGCTGCGTATGTTTCACACCCATACCGGCGAGAGCATCGATGTGGTGTATCGCAAGGGTGAGACTTACATCCCCGAGGCCCTCACCGAGCTCAATCATTTTCTGCGCGACCATCGCACCGGTGACGTGCACGTCTATGATCCGCGCCTGTTTGATCTCCTGACCGCGCTGGAAAGGCAGGTGGGCGAGCCTGGGGCTGTGATCGACGTGATCTGTGGGTATCGCACGCCGTGGAGCAACGCCTTCCTGCGCCAGCATTCCGCCGGCGTGGCTCTGCACAGTTTGCATATGGAGGCTGAGGCCATCGACATCCGCATCCCGGGCGTCAGCACCTGGACTCTGCACAACGCGGCGCAGGCGCTGCACCTCGGGGGCGTGGGTTACTATCCACGCTCCGACTTCGTTCACGTTGATGTGGGACGGGTGCGTCAGTGGTCGCTGGGCGTGCAGTAGAAAATTAGGAGCCAGGAGTAAGAAGTCAGACGTCAGAAGTCAAAAGTAAGAAGCCAGAAGCAAGAAGTAAGAAGTTAGGAAGCAAGTCAGAAAAAGAGGGCTTGCCTGGAAGGCACCGTCCTATTCCTCTGTCCTGGCTTCTTGCTTCTGGCTTCTTTCTTCTTGCTTCTCTCTTCTGTCTCCTTGCTTCTACCCCGGATACGGATACCCTTTGGCCAGCACCTTCTCAAGGTCGGCGTCGTGCCCGTAAATGTCATTGAAAAAGTCGACCTCGCCATCAGGTTCCACGACGGCTGTCGAATAGAAAATCAACACCGGAACCGGTTTATCGAGATTCACCTGAACCTGCTGCGTGCCGTTCATCGCAGCTTTGATGCGGTCTGCGGTCCACTCGGGTTTCCCTTGCAACAGCCAAGCCGCCAGTGCCGCTGGGTCCTCCACGCGAATGCAGCCGTGACTGAAGTCCCTTCGCGCCTGGGCGAAGAGTGCCTGTGCCGGGGTGCCGTGAAGGTAGACGTTGTATTCGTTCGGAAACACGAACTTGGCTGGGCCGAGAGCATTATCAGGTCCCGGCTTCTGCCGGATGCGAAGGCTGCCCGACGCGAGTTGCGCCAGGACGGCGTCACTCACTGCGCTGTCCGTGACCACCTGCCCGGCGTTGTTGACCACCTCATAATTGTTCTTGGCCAAGTATCCGTGGTCCTTGCGGATCTTGGGGACAAGCTCGGCTCGCTGGATGCTTGGCGGAACGTTCCAGTACGGCCGGAAGAACACGAATTTGACCTGGTTCGCGAAAACCGGCGTCTGGTGCTTGTAGGCCTTCCCAACTACGACCCTCATTGAGAGATCTACTTTTGACTCATCGCCGTAAGCCCGCAACCTGAACTCGGGAATATTCACCACCACGGGCGGGCGAGGGAAATCCGGCGGGATCCAGCGCCAGCGCTCGAGGGCGAGCTGTAGCTGAAGCACTCGTTGGCTGAGCGGGACGTTGATGGCCTGCACCGTTTGCTGACCCAAAGCTCCGTCAGGGTTGAGACCATGCCGCTGCTGGAAATGCTTCACAGCGTCTACCAAGGCGCCGCTGTAAGTGGATGCGTCTGCAGGGGGACTACCGTTGGCTGGCAGGTCGCCCAGCAACTGTAGGCGTTTTGCAAGCTGCGCTGCCGCAGGGTAAGGGTCACCGGGCTTGACCGCCTTCTTCATTGCGGGCAACGGATCGCCATCACCCTGGCGCGCCAAGGCCAAGTACGACTGCAGCGCCTGGATGGTGCGCTGATATCCCGGGAACTGGGGCTCAACTCGCGCCAGCTCGGCGTTCACGTCCGAGCTGTTGAGGATGCGCTCGCGAATCAGATCCTGGAGCTTGTACTTCTTGTTCTCAACGTCCAGGCCGAAATTAAAGTGCTGGGGATTGACCTTGCCGATGTGCAGATCCGAGATGTAACGCATGAGCGAGACAGTGAGCGCCAGATCGAATCGTCCCCACTCGTCGTCGGTAGGCGACGGATTCGTTTGTCCCAGCTTGGCAAGACGGGCGTCCCAGCGGGAGCCGTCGTAGTCGTCAGCGTGCAGACCCTTGCTGTCGGAATCTTTCAGCAGCGCGATGACCGCTTTGGCCTGCGGCGTGACCTGACCTCCGCGCGCCCAGGCCAGCGCGTATCCGACGGGCTCGTAGAAGTTCTTGACGTGAACGCGGTAGTCCGTGAAGTCAGGCCAGCGCAGGTCAGCCAGATGCCCTGATTCCACGGTTGCCTGTAACGAGGCCGCACCTTGCGGTGAAAGCCGCTGAGGCTCAGTGCTCTGCGCATTCCCTTGTGGGGCCGCCTGCTGGGCACGAGTGGCGATTCCGTTGCCGCCACACGCCGAAGCAATTACCATGAATGCGGTGACCCAAGACAAAGGACGATAGCGGTTTACCATGCTGCGCCGCAGTTTGCGGCGTCCGATCGTTTCATGAAGCGGAATTTGCATAACGCTCTCGACTCGACCGATAAGATACACGTGAGTGCCCGCTCGATGCAATTGGCAGTGTGGTATACACCAATCCTGCCCGCTGTTTGCGAGCTTTATGTTGTTAGGAAGGTTTGTGAAGCGTATGGGACGGCGAAGCAGAAACGAAGTCGTGGAGGGACTTGGTGTAAGGCGGGATGACCGGCCGTTAACCGCCGGTCATCCCGCTTGAAGTTACTTTTCACCTTTGGTCAGAATCGAAGTCGCCATAACGGACTGGTTTCCCCAGACCGATTGATTGCCCCAGACCGACTGGTTGCTCGACACCGACTGGTTACCCCAAACCGACTGATTGCCCCAAACGTATTGATTACCCCAAACCGATTGGTTGCTCGACACCGACTGGTTACCCCAGACGTACTGATTACCCCAGACATACTGATTGCTCGATACGGATTGGTTACCCCAGACATACTGGTTGCCCCAGACCGACTGGTTGCCCCAGACGTATTGATTGCCCCAGACGTATTGATTGCCCCAGACCGATTGGTTGCCCCAAACGTATTGGTTGCCCGCTACGGACTGCTCACCGTTGAGGGCTGGCGATCCCCAAACCGCAGTTTGGCTGCCCCACAGAGCGTTCGTGCCATTCAGGAGCACCGAATTTCCCCAAACGGACTGCAAGGAATAAGTCGACGTCGAAGTCCAAGCCGACCACGGAGTGGGCACCAAGTACGCGTTGCCTGAGGCAGGCTCGAACACTGCGCGCGGTGAAAGCGCGGAGCCCCTCGCTACGCTGGTGTCCGCAAGCGCAGCCTGCAGGTCGAGGTAGCCTGCGCCGACGGTGAAGATATCGTACTGATCGACGTAGGTGATTCCGGTTGTCGGATCCACCACTGAGCTGGTGGCTGGAAATGTCTTGTAGGCGGTCTTCATTAGCCGGGCCTTCACCTGATCCGGAGTGAGAGACGGCTGCGCATCGAGGAGATCAGCAGCCGCACCGCTCACCACGGCCGTTGCCATGCTGGTTCCGCTGAGTGAGAAGTAGTTCGTGGAAAGTGCGGTGCTCGAAGTTTGCATGTAATAGGAAAGGCCGATCAGGTCAGAAGGATATTGGGTTGGGAGAGTCGTTCCCTGCGCCAACAGCGACACCACCAGATTTCCGGGGGCAACGATGTCCGGCTTCACAATCCCGTCCACCAGAGAAGGCCCCTTTGAACTGTAGCTGGCGATCAGGTCATCTGACCGCTGTGGAGTGCCTTCGGTTTTCATAGCGCCAACCGTGATGACATAGGGATCGTTCCCGGGCGCCCCGATCGTAGCATATCCGTTGTTACCGAAAGAATTGTCGCGTCCATCGTTGCCGGCGGCCACCACCACGACGATACCTGCGCGCCATGCAGCTTCCACGGCTTGACACAGGGGATCGATGGTATAGCTTTCATACACCGGCCGGCCGAGCGATAGATTGATGACGCGAATGTTGTACTGATCCTTGAGCTGGATGGCCGTATCGATGGCGGCGATGACGGTGCTATCGTTGCTCTCGCCGTTCTGGTCGAGTACCCGCAGATCGACAAGGTTGGCGCCGGGCGCGATGCCGCGGAAGGTGCGGGTGCAGGTCGAGCAAGTAGAGGATATGCCGTTGCTGGCGATGATGCCCGCAATGTGCTCGCCGTGACCATACTGATCCTGCGGGCCATTTCCGGTGAAATCCTGAGAGTATACAACCTGATAGTTGCCGGTAGCGTTCACGAGGTCGGGGACCGGGTTCGTGCCGCTATCAATCACGGCCACTCCCACGCCGGAGCCGTACCAGCGGGCGTTCCAGGCGGCACTGGCATTCACGGCCGCCGCACTCAAATCAAGCTGTCCGCGCACGGCGCGATCCGGCGACACGTATGCCACTTGTGGGTCAGACCCGATGCGAGCAAGCTCGCTCGCGGGCACTTTGTAGGCTCCTGCCTGGACCACACCCAGCTTCTTGCGTAGTTGGCCTCCACCTTGCAGCATGCGCTGGTGGTCGTCATCGGTGGGAGACTGCTTGAACTGGACGATGACGTTTACGTTGGAATTCTGATCGACATTTGCAAGTTCGGGCGACAGCCTCGGCGCCTGGCCGAAGGCCGAAATGGCGAGACCCGCAACCACGGCAACCAACTTCAGTACTTTCTGACTCTTTCTCAACTTAAGCTCCTTTGGAAATCGGGCTTCGCTAAGCCCGTAGGCTCTGTGTTTACATAGGTTTTCTCGACAAACTTGCGCCCGCCGGAGATCGGGCTTCTGTACCGAAAACTCAAGGCCTAATGGATGGCGGCCGATATTACCTGCGTACGGGTACTGATGTGCCCATCAAACGGCTCTGGAATTCGTAAGAGCCTGAGGAGCATGGAAATGTCGGGCGGGAAATCCAAGCGATCACTGGCCCTGATAGCCGCGGTTCTACTTGGCGCGGTCTCTGGCCGGGCTGGGCTTGATCCCCAGAAGGCGATAACGCAGTACGTCCACGACGCCTGGGGAACCGAGTCCGGTCTTCCCCAGGATTCCGTCCTCGCGTTGGCGCAAACACCTGACAATTACCTCTGGCTAGGCACCGAAGAGGGCTTGGTCCGCTTCGACGGCGTTCGGTTTTCGGTGTTCGACAAGAACAACACTCCCGAGATTGGAAGCAACCTCATTCAAGCGCTGCTGGTGGACCATGAAGGCAGCCTCTGGATCGGCAGCGGCGGTGGCGGCCTGGTTCAGTACAAGGATGGACGATTCAAAGCCTACACCACGCGCCAGGGCCTGTCTAATGACTCCGTGCTTTCGCTCTACGAAGACGCTCAGAGCGTCCTATGGATCGGCACTGACGGCGGAGGCTTGGATTATCTGAAGGCTGGACGCTTCCACAGTTACACCAGTAAGGAAGGCTTGTTGAGCGGCGCCGTCTTCGCGCTCGCTGGAGATCACCAGGGACGCCTGTGGATCGGGACGCACAACGGCTTGAACCTGATGAAGGATGGCCACGTCACTTCCTTTACCACGGCAAACGGCCTCCCGAGCAACTATGTCCGAAGCCTTTATGCTGGCACCCAAGACACGCTGTGGATCGGCACCAACGGCGGCGGGTTGGCGCGATTGCAAGACGGACGCATTTCCGTCTACACCACTCGTGACGGCCTGGCAAGCAACGACGTTTTGGCGGCGTACGAGGACGCTGACGGCAGCTTGTGGCTGGGAACGGCCGGCGGCCTCAATCGCTTTCGAGGCGGCCAGTTCACGGCCTACAACTCCAAAGTGGGACTCACGAATAACGAGGTCCTCTGCATTTTCCAAGATCGGGAGGCCAGCCTGTGGATCGGCACCGATGGCGGTGGCCTCAACCGTCTTCGTGACGGCCCGGCGACCTCTTACACGAGCCTGCAGGGCCTCACCAATGACGTTGTCTTGCCCCTGTTTGAGGACCACGAAGGCGCGTTGTGGATTGGCACCAACGGCGGCGGCGTCAATCGATTGAAGGACGGCCGCCTTACTGCCTACACCAGCAAGGATGGGCTCTCCGACGACAAAGTATTTTCGATTGGGGAAACTGCGGACGGCAGTTTGTGGATAGGAACGCGAAAGGGTCTCAGCCGGTTTCACAGCGGCCGTTTCAGCGTCTACACGGCAAAGAATGGTCTGCCGGATGACGCGGTGATGTCGATCTCCAAAGACCACGCCGGCAATCTCTGGTTGGGCACACGCGGAGGGTTGACTCAACTCAGCCAGGGCCACTTCACCACGTACACTACTCGTGACGGGCTCTCCAGCGATAACGTTCTCCCCATCGCCGAGGACGCCCAAGGAGCCTTGTGGATCGGAACTGTTGGAGGGGGTCTCAACCGATTTCAGAACGGCAAGTTCACAACTTACACCACCAAGAACGGACTCGCGAGTGACGTGGTGCTGGCGCTGCACTTTGACCAAGAAGGGACTCTGTGGATCGGCACCGGCGGAGGCTTGCAGCGCCTGCGCGACGGGCGGTTCACAACTTACTCGACCCGCAACGGACTGTTCGATGACACGGTTTTTGAAATCCTTGAAGACAACCTTGGCCATCTTTGGATGAGCTCGAACAAGGGCGTATTTCGAGTGAACAAGCGAGATTTGGAAAAGGTTGCCGCCGGTGAAGCCCGGGTTTTCACCTCTCAGCCCTATGGCACGGCCGAAGGCATGAAGACAAAGGAGTGCAACGGCGGCTTTCAGCCTGCAGGCACGAAGACACGAGACGGCAGACTGTGGTTTCCCACCATAAAAGGCGTGGTCGCGATTAACCCGGCAGCCCTTAAGGGCAATCCCATTCCGCCCACCGTCGTCATCGAGGATGCGGTAGTTGATAAGAAGATCTTCAGCGGCGAAGCACCGGTGCAAGCAGCACCCGGCAAGGGCCAGATTGAGATTCATTACACGGCGCCAAGCTTCATCTCGCCAGACCGTGTGCACTTCCGGTTCAGGCTGCAAGGCTTCGATAAAGAATGGGTGGAGGCAGGCTCCCGCCGAACGGCGTACTATACCAACATTGCTCCCGGCACGTATCATTTCCAGGTGATGGCGTCGAACAGCGACGGCATCTGGAACCTGGAAGGCGCCTCGGTGGCGATTACTCTCGAGCCCCATTTCTATCAGACGATCTGGTTCTTCCTGCTGTGTGCGCTCGCGGTGGGATGCACCGGCCTTATTCTTTACCGATTGCGCGTGCGGCATCTCAAAGCGCGCGAACAGGAGTTGGTCCTCCTCGTGGAAGAGCGCACACGAGAGTTGCGGCAGGAATTCGCCCAGCGAGAACGGGCCGAAGTCGCTTTGCGGCGGAGTGAGGAACAGTTCCGCCAACTGGCGGAAAACATCGGCCAGGTCTTCTGGATGATCGACGCCCGCGACCGGCATTTGATCTACCTCAGCCCGCCCTATGAGCAGGTCTGGGGTCAGCCGCGCAGCGCTGATTTGGAGTACCCCGCACTCTGGTTCGACAGCATTCATCCGGAGGATCGCGAACGCGCCGAGCAGCACTTCGCCGATCCCTTGGCCGCCGAGCTCGAATACCGGATCGTGCGTCCCGACGGATCGATCCGCTGGATTTGGGATCGCGCCTTCCCCATCATCGACGCCACCGGAAACCTTGCACGCGTCGTGGGCCTTGCCGAAGACCTCACCGAGCGCAAGGAGGCGGAGGAAGCGATCCGCCGCTCCCGTGACGAGCTCGAACTGCGCGTTCAGGAACGCACGGCCGAGCTGACCGTAGCAAACCAATCGCTGGTGCGGGCGAAGGACGCTGCCGAGGCCGCCAGCCGTGCCAAGAGCGAGTTCCTGGCCAACATGAGTCATGAGGTGCGCACCCCGATGAACGGCATCCTGGGCATGACCCAGCTTGTGCTCGATACCGACCTCACGGAGGAACAGCGCGAGTACATCAATCTCTCCAAGCAGTCGGCTGAGTCTCTGCTGGTGCTTCTCAATGATGTTCTCGACTTCTCCAAGATCGAGGCTCGCAAACTTCAGCTCGAGTCCATCGGCTTCAGCCTTCGGGATGAGCTCCGCAGCACGCTAGGCCCGTTGCAGGTCCAGGCAGAGCAGCGCGGTCTCGAATTCTTCCTGCAAGTGCAGCCGGAGTTGCCTGACCGGCTGGTGGGCGATCCCACCCGGCTCCGTCAGGTGTTTACCAACCTGGTGGGCAATGCCATCAAGTTTACGCGGCAGGGGAGCGTAGCCATCCGGGTTGGCGGCGTCCTGCTTGCAGACGACGACTGCCGCCTGCAGGTCAACGTCCAGGACACGGGCATCGGCATTCCCCAAGAGAAGCAAGCCGCAATCTTCGAAGCGTTCAGCCAGGCGGATGGTTCCACGACTCGTGAATACGGAGGGACAGGCCTCGGACTCAGCATCGCCTCGCGTTTGGTGGAATTGATGGGCGGTGAAATCTGGCTGGAAAGCCAACCCGGCGAAGGGAGCACATTCCACTTCACCGCACGTTGTGGCATCCCGCCCAGCCCCGAAGCTGAAGCCGAGCCGGGCAATCTTACCTTGGAGCCCCGCGAGCTATGCCCGCAGAAATTCTGATCGCCGACGACGAACCTGCCTCCCGTCGGCTGCTCGAAGCCGCGCTCCAGCGTGCGGGCTTCGACTGCATCAGCGTCGCCAACGGCGCTGAGGCTTGGCGAGCGCTGCAGACAGCCTCCCCTCCGGATCTCATGATCTTGGATTGGATGATGCCTGAAATCGATGGCCTCGAAGTCGTTCGCCGGCTCCGCAACAGTCCCAACGGCTTCGGCGCCTACGTCATCCTGCTGACGGGCCGTCACAGCCGCAGCGACGTGGTGAGCGGACTTCAGGCCGGAGCGGATGACTACATCACCAAGCCCTTTGACCCCGCGGAGCTGCTGGCCAGGGTGGAGGTGGGCGTCCGGGTGGTGAGCCTCCGGGAAGCACTGGCATCGCGGGTGCGCGAGCTGGAGCAGGCCTTCTCGCGGGTGAGAAGACTTCAGGGTTTGCTGCCCATCTGCTCGTACTGCAAGAAAATCCGCGACGACAAGAACTACTGGCGGCAGGTGGAAAGCTACATCAGCGAACATTCCGAGGCAGCGTTCAGCCATGGAATCTGTCCCGACTGCTACGAGCGCGTCGTGGCCACCCAGCTTCAGGGCGCTAAAGCTCGCATCGCCTGAAGCCATTTTCGATTTTCGATTGACGATTGTCGATTTGCCACCTCGTTGCCACAGCGCCCACTCATCAATCGATAGTCCGCAGACCTGCTCATCGTTCGTCGCAGATCGCTGATTGTCCAGTAAGGCGCGGTTGTGCGCGAGTAGTCCCTCGCCAGTCGAACGCCGGCAATCGAAAATCGACAATCGGCAATCGGCAATGTCCTCATCCCACCGCAATGTGGGTCTCCGTGCGCTCCACTCCATCCAGCTTCTGAATGTGATCGATGACAAGGCCATTGAACGATTTCTCGTCCGCGGTCTCGACGTAAACGAAAACGTCCGGCAGCCCCCAGCAGGCGTCTGCGTGGCGCACCCCCGCCAATTGACTCACAGCCTCGACGATGTCACGAACTTTTCCCGGCCGCACGTTGATCAGCACATATCCCCTCATCGCATTCCTCCTCAACCGTCACCGTTTCTCGCTTATACCTACTTACGTCCCCTTGCTTAGAACGATATGGGTGGCCTTCACGCCCGGCACATGTTCTGTACACCTGAAACCTAGCTGAAGCAGATCAAGGTTCTCAAAAAGCCGCTCCCCCGAACCTAGTAGAACAGGCGCGATGGCTAAGTGAACCTCGTGGATGAGGCCGGCCCGCAGAAACTGTTGGACCGTTGCTGCACCGCCCCCAATCCGGATGTCCTTTCCGTCGGCCGCGTCGCTAGCGCGCTTGAGCGCGGAATGAATGCCATCGGTAACGAAATGAAACGTGGTGGCGCCCGCCATAGGGATCGTGTTCCGCGCGTAATGCGTCAGCACAAATACGGGCACGTGGTAGGGCGGATTCTCACCCCACCATCCTTTCCACGATTCGTCCGGCCACGGCCCGCGGACCGGCCCAAACATGTTGCGGCCAATGATCCAGGCGCCGATGTTTTCGAATCCGCGCGCCGCGAATTCGTCGTCGGTCCCCTCTGTTCCGCCGTCTTTCCCGTGCACTCGAAGGAAGGTGCGCGTAGAAAACATCCAGTCGAACAACGCCACGCCGCCAACACCAAGCGGATGGTCGAGGCTTTGATTCGGTCCGGCCGCGAACCCATCGACTGACACACCAATCGATGCCACCCTGACTTTGGGCATAACGTCACCTGACAACTTGATCGTCGCCGCTCCCGACTGCGCCGTTGCCTACTATCCCCCATTTGCGCCGGGCGCGGCAAGCACCCGCCAGCATGAAACCTCAACCCGGCCTGAAGCGTCCCAACTAGAGGCAGAAACCCTGCCCAGGAGAACAATTATGTTGAAACGTCTCTTTATAGTTGCCGCCACCGCCATGCTGGCCTTTGGAGTTGCGATCGCTGGAGCTCAGTCAAGCGACAGTGGCCAAGCAGCCCCGCCAGCAGGGGGCCGCATGCGCGGGCCAATGGGTCCCGACCAGCAACTCGAACACATGAGCAAAGCCCTCAACCTCACTGACGACCAGAAGAGCCAAATCAAGCCCATTCTGCAAGATCGCCAAAAACAGATGGAAAGTCTGCGCTCTGACACCTCGCTTTCCCCCGAAGACCGCCGAAGCAAAGCTCGGAGTCTCATGCAGGATAGCAACGCCAAGATCATCGCCGTTCTGAACGACGAACAAAAGACCAAATTCAAGGAGATGCAATCCCGGATGCGCGAACACCGCGGGCCTCCAGGCGGCGCTCCAAACGCTCCCAGCGGCCCTCCGCCCCAGTAGAGTGCGCCCGCGCCTTAACCCGCATTTCTCACCACGATCCGAAAAGGGCGCGGTTTCAGAGTCTGTCCCTTGGGGCCCTTGGCCCGCGAAAGGTCATGAAAATCGCCGTCCTTGTCGGGCGGGTTCGTAGGGCCGGGGCAAGCCCGGGCCCTACGAGGCGACGACGGCCGCATTTTCGACCCTGTGTGAAAACCG
>DATJYK010000466.1:0-22656 GCA_035578005.1 Terriglobia bacterium | reverse complement strand
ACCCGCCGGCCAGCCAGACACCCGATAATAATCCGGGCTCGTTCCACCATCTGTTTCGATTCCGTCCGACTCGCGGCCAAGCGCTCCAGCTCCCGCCGCTCGTCAGGACTACAACTAATTGTGGGCGCGGTTCTCGACATGTGCCCGTTTATACCATATATCGTTTATCAGTGCAACTAAGCACTAGTAAGAGCCCGCCGGAGTTGCGCAGGCCGAGCAAGTGTTCGGCAGTCTCCGGCTGCACAATCAATTCCTTCAGCAGGAAGCCTCGATGCAGGGTAAAAAACGCTTTCATGCCTTCGGCAGTCAAGTCCGGTTGCCTTGCCTGCTCAGGCAACATGCTGATATTCCACACCACCAGGTTCAACCCGGCGTCAGAGTTGGCCTCCTGAACCTTCTTGTCTGAGAGCACGGGACTATCGCCCCGCGCCACCCGCCGTGCCAGCTCCGGGCCAATCCAGAACAGCGGCGGGGCCTTCACCTGGCGCACGAAATCGTCGGACACAAACACGGTCACGCTTGCTGTCAGCGTTCTCACGCTGGACCCAGCCAACTCCTCTAAGACAACGGCATTGAAGGCGTCGCGGCCGAGGAGGCTTAGCCACGCACGGCGCAGATCTGTGATGGAGCTACCGTACCGGGGACCGACAGTCGGGTGCGCCGCGATGGTGTCCACACATCCAGGGACATCCTTGGGTCGCATTGGGCGATGTCGTATGGCCGTAGGTACCCCCTCGCGCGACCCTCCCGCTTGAATGGCTGGCGCAGAGGCTAAGGCCATTTCTGCGCGCCGTGCAGGATACGCACAATGTGAATAAAATCGCCGCTGATCTGGTAAACCACCATATAGGGCAGCGGCGAAAGCACGAGCTCGCGCGTTCCTTGTTTCTTGCCCGGACGGCCGCGATATGGAAACGCCAGCAACCCAGAGGGCGCATTGTAAATTGCGTCCACCAAGTCCGCTGCGCGCTCTGGCGCGTTCTGAAAAAGGTAGTCAGTAATACGTTCCAGGTCGGTGACGGCTTCCTCGGTCCAGCGAAGCTCCATTTATTAGGTGAGCGGCCGCTTGACGCTCAGCGCCTTTTCAATGCGCGCTCCCACTTCTTCGTGGGTCAGTAACTTGCCTTGGGCGATTTGCGCCAGACCCTTCTCAACCTCGGCGATGAACCACTCGTCGTAGTTTACGAAGCGCTCAATGGCCTCCCTCGCTAGAGCTTCGGCGTCG
This sequence comes from Terriglobia bacterium, assembly GCA_035578005.1. GTDB lineage: Bacteria > Acidobacteriota > Terriglobia > UBA7540 > UBA7540 > Gp13-AA77. The sequence continues at coordinate 21,431 of DATJYK010000466.1, read as the reverse complement.
CGTCCTCGCTCAGCGGCAATGCGTGCCAGCTTGAACTCCACGTCAGCGTTGAGGGATACGTTCATGCTGCAAGTTTAGGCGCAGCCTGGCCCTCTGTCAATCAGCTTCACCGAAATCACCTTGAGGAACGCGCGTGACTCTGCTTTTCAGCAGCCTTCGCGAAACAGGCCGCAACTCCTCTGGATGATCACGCAGGTATGCGACAAGCCGCTGCTTTTTGCCCTTGCCGCGTTCGCTCATGTCTCCGTCGGTCCCACACTGAGGAAGAAGCTCCGGCAGGCTTGAGCCGACACGCTCATAGATGGAATGCCAGGTCTTCTTTACTGCGGAGATGGAAATTCGCAGCCTGTCGGCCAGCTCTTCATCGGTTCCTCCAGCGAGCGCACAAGACAGCAGTCGTTGTTCGCTTCGGTTGAAACCCACTCGCGGCCGCCGGTAGAAGAAATTTGAGCTTACCCACGCGCCGGGTGTACTACCCGCCAATTTCTGAGTCATTCCCAGAAGGTAGGGCTGCATCACGTCGCATTCTTCCGGGTACTCCCCATAGCAGCCGTTTGCGGCGTCGAAAAAAAGGAAGCCGGAGTTTCGGATCCCTGTCCAACTGCTGATACAGTCCGGCTGCGTGATGATCTCCTTCAGGAGGAATCCGCGGTGCGCTTCCATGAATGATGTAATCGCTTCGTTGGCAAGCTCGGCGCTAAACTCCTCAGGGCGAATACCGCTTTGCCACACGGCAGCATTCAAACCTCCGCTGGAGTTTGCCTCCTGTACTTCCCTGTTGGAAAGCACTGGGGATTCGCCTGCCAAAATTCGGTCGATTACTTCTCGTGCGATCCAACGAAGCGGCGGAGTCTTCATGTCACGCACGAATTCGTCCGAAACGAAAGTGGCAAAGCCGACTCCTGCGATTCGCCGGGTGGCCCCTCGCTCTTCCTCAAAGATTCCGCACTGCGTCGCGTCAAGGTGCAGCAAGGCGAGCCAGACGCTTTCCAGATCCGCGAGCCGACAGCCGTAGCGCGCGGCCAGGATGGGATGCGCTCCTGCCGCCTTCACTGCGTTCCTGACGTCCTGGGCCAGCATGGGTCGGTGGCTGAAGGCCATAACGCCTCAAATTGGTGGTCTATTATTTAGATCTGCATAAAGAATGCAATACAATGCCCTCCAGGAGGGAACACTTATGCCCCGCCTGAAGGGCAGTGCCGATCTGCTTGAGGATCGTCGCCGACGAGCCTTGGCTTTGCTGGACACAGGCTTGTCCTTGAACGAAGTTGGGCGTCGTTTCCATTGTGCGCCGAGTTCCGTGATGCGGTGGCAGCGGGCGCGCCGTCGTGGAGGCCCCGAGGGCTTGCGAGTGCGCTTCTCCCCCGGACGGCCGCTGAAGCTGGACCCGAGCCAGCGGCGCCGCCTGCTGAAGCTGCTGCTGAAGGGCGCCCCGGCGCACGGCTACCGCACGCAGTTGTGGACCACAGCCCGCATTGCCGAAGTCATCTGGCGTGAGTTCGGCGTCCGTTACCATCGCGATCATGTCGGCCGGTTGATGCATCGCCTGAACTGGAGCCCGCAGAAGCCGGAAACGCGCGCCCTGGAGCGCGATGAGAAAGCCATCGCACGCTGGAAGCAAAAGGACTGGCCTCGAATAAAAAAAACGCCGCGCGGCTGGGCGCCCACCTAGTGTTTGCCGATGAATCGGGCTTCTTGTTAGCTCCCTTGGTCGTCCGAACTTGGGCGCCCCAAGGCTCGACACCGCTGGTGCGTTATCGCCAAGGACGCCGCGACAAAATCTCCGTTATCTCCGGCATCTCGGTTAGCTCCCGACGCCAGCACCTGGGTCTCTACTACCTGCTTTTTTTCGACAACATCGGCCAGGAAGAAGTGTGTTGGTTTCTTCGCGAACTGCTCCGCCACCTCCGCGGTCCGGTTATCGTGCTGCTGGACAACTCTTCCACACACCACGGCGAACCTCTGGCGCGGCTGCTCCGTCGGCACGCCCGCCTGGGTGTCGAGCACTTCCCCGCGTACGCTCCTGAGCTCAACCCCGACGAAGGCGTCTGGTCGCTGGCCAAACGACACCTTGCCAATGCCTGCCCGCTCGACGGGGATCAGTTGATGGAGTCCGTCGTCGCCTCCGTCAACGAGGTTCGACGCTCTCCTGAAAAACTCCGCAGCTGCATCCTCCAATCCGACCTGCCTTATTTTTTGTCCTAAATCGTTGCATTATTTATGCAGAGATCAAGAGGGCACTTGATTATGCCGCGAACCCTAATACAATTCACCAACAGTCAGCAGCCTAATAGCAGCAAGTATGTTTGCTTGAAAGCTGCTGGCCTCTTGGAGCGCGTCGTAGGCAGCTTGCTCTTTACGAGCAGCAGCATCGGACTGTCTGCCAGAGTGAGCCTAATGCAGCGGGCGTAGCGCGGGCTTTGTTTTGAAGCCCAGCGCTACCGTGCTGCGCATACCTCGTTCGAAAAGCCGCGGACCCGGACGGCGGGCTCGCGCATCCCCGGTAGCTTAAGACTCAGCGACTCAAAGAGGCTCCGTAATGACTCCAGCAATTGTGATTGGCGCCTGGGTGCTCGGTTCCCTGCTGCTGGGACTGATCCTCGGCGCTTGTCTCGCTGCCGCCAACCGAAGATCAAGTGATGAGAAGGAGGAAACATGACGAAAAGGCAATTCCTTCTCACTTTATGTGTGGCAGGTGCCAGCCTGACGTCTGAATTGGCAGCTCAGGCAAAGCGACCGGATGCCTGCAGGCGGACCAGCGTAACTACCTGCGCGCGGTCGACGGAGTTGCGCGCGATATCGGTGCCTACGAGAACGGGTTGACGACTCCTTCTGCCAGAAAGAAGTGAGTGCCACTTTCAGTCCGGCTAGCGTAAGCGAAGCTGTTCGATTTCGTCGGAGATCGAACCACGTGGATCACAGATCCGCGATCTGCGCCAGCCAGTCTCATTTCGGATGATTCGGTCAAAAAAAGGAGGGTTGACATGCGACAGCTATTTGCGATGTTTTGCTTTCTCACGACCTTGGCGCACGGTCAGAGTTGGACTCAGCTCGGGCCAGCGGCCCGTTACGGTCACACCACCGTCTTCGACCCGATCACAGCCACGATGATTGTGTTCGGCGGGACGGATTCCGCGGGACCATATAATGACGCCTGGGCGTCCACCGCGTTCGAGAGCAGCAGTCACAACCTGAAATGGACGCAGGTACTCGGTTCAAGCGCGCTGCACCCAAGCAGCGATCCCGAAACTGCGCTCACCCGCACACAAGCCAGCACGATGCTGGCGCCGCCGCGCGCCTATAGTCCGGCCGTGTTCTGGGCTGCCCAAAACCAGATCATCCTGTGGGGCGGAATGATTTACGTGGACCGGAAAGACTGGATCGACAGTCACGAATTCAATTTAAACCTGACCACAGTGTCCTGGACGCACGACGGTCCGCGATCGCGGCAGGCCCACACTGCCGTCTATGACCCCGACACCAACAGCATGATCATCTTCGGCGGATCTCACTCCACTTCGTTCGGGCCGATTAACGACACCTTCCTTACTTCCGTAACCGATCCGAATGAAAGTTGGCAGGGCGTGAAGGCCGATCTCAAAACCGGCCCGCCGCCAGTGTATGGACACGTGGCGGGATTTAACGCGTCAAACCGGGTGATGGTGACGGCCACCGGCGCGACCGGCACCGGCCAGCTCGCTCCCTGCCTGAACGGAGTGTGGCAATTGGCAAACGCCAACATGGTCGGTACGCCGTCCTGGAGCCAGCCCGTGGTGAGCGGGACTCCTCCTTCCGCCCGCGCCTTCGCGGCATCCATCTATGACTCCGTTAGCGATTCTCTGACCATCGTCGGGGGAGCGGACTGCAACGGGAATTACCTGCAGGACGTCTGGACATTGCATGGCGCGACGGGCACATCGCCCTCTTGGAGCCACCCTACCGTGCAGAACGGGCCGCCTCCGCGCGAGGGCGCAACGGCCGTGTATGACCCCAACTCCAACGTTCTGATCTTGTTCGGCGGCGACGAGGGCGCGCAGAACTACTGGAAAGATGTCTGGACGTTAAGCAATGCGAATGGGGCCGGCTCCGGGAAGAGTACCTGGACGGAATTAAACCCAATCGGACCCGGGCCAGCCGGGCGATCGGGCCATTGGGCGGTCTACAATGCCACGACCGGAACCATGTATATTGGCGACGGCAACTCTACCTCTGGCATGCTTTCCGACACGTGGCAGTTGACGGGAGCCAACGGGCTTGGCGGCGCGCCGGTGTGGACGCAACTGATCACCACGGGGTCGTTCCAGAGCAGGCAAGCCACCGCTATCCTGGCCGGGAGCTCCGTTGTCACATTTGGTGGGCAGGTTCCCGCTGCTTTTTACTTCAGCCCGACCTACGATTTGGTTGATTTGCTTGCAGTCAACTAGTCCATCGGACCGGCGAAGATGGCGGGCTTTTTTGCTCAGATCCGCACCTTCACCAAACCAGCCCTGAAAGGGCGATCTAGCACAGCCCAGGCCGAGAAGGCCTGGGCTGGAGATCGGAACGATCTGAGATACAAGCCCTGAAAGGGCGTACCAGGTGGACGCGTACTGCCGGCATGACAGGAAAAAATGTCCCAGACTCAATCCACGTTTAGGTCGCCCTTTCAGGGCTCAGAGGCTCGAGCGTCGATTAGATAACCCTGGGCGTTGCCCAGGGCTGAGTTAGGTCGGCCCTCCGGGCCTGTCTACGGTGCAAAACTCAATCAGAGAAGGAGGCAAAATGAAATCCAAAACTGTGATGTTGCTGACTGGAATTACCCTATTGGCGTTTCTGTCGATTCCGATTCGGCCGGCGGCGCAGGAGCACCCTCAGCAAGCCGACCGAGCAGCCAAGCCGGATACGGGCACGACGAACCCCGTGCCTTTGATCAATCAACCTCTTGTGCCAGACGCGGTGGCGCCGGGGGGGCCGGGTTTACGCTGACCGTGAACGGAACGGGATTCGTTTCAGGGTCGGTGGTCAACTGGAATGGCAGCGCGCTCGCCACCACATTCGTCAGCGAGTCGCAGTTGACCGCGACGGTCGCGGCTTCCGACATCGCCAGCGCCAATACGGCGTCAGTGACGGTGGTGAATCCTAGCGCTGGCGGCGGAACGTCGAACGTAGTCTTCTTCGAAGTCACTCCCTCCGCTAGCTCGATCACACTGACAGCGTCGGCCTTCACCGCGGGCTCTGGCCCCACTTCGGCCGTAACAGCCGATTTCAACGAGGACGGCAAGCTGGACCTGGCGGTGGCGAACAATACCGGCGATGACGTCAGTATCTTCCTGGGGAACGGTGATGGAACCTTTCAGCCGGGTATGGATTACGGCGTGGGAGCGTCGCCGACGTCGGGGATGATGGCGGCAGACTTGAACGGTGATGGCATCCAGGACCTCGCGGTGGCGAACTATAGCAGCAACAACGTGAGCGTGCTCATTGGTAACGGCGACGGAACCTTTCAGCCCGCCGTTAACTACGACGTCGGGAACAACCCCACTTGGGTAGCCGTGGGGGATTTCAACGGCGATGGCGAGGTCGACTTGGCCGTCTCAGACCAGAATTGCGTCCCCCGCTGCGGCCCGGGAGTCGTCTCGATTTTGCTGGGAAACGGCGATGGGACTCTTCAACCTCACGTCGACTACGGCGCCGCGATGGGTCCGAACTCAGTCACCGTTGGCGACTTCAACGGAGACGGAAGGCTCGACTTAGCTGTCGCTGCTGGTAACGGTGGGGGCGGGACTCAGGTTTCGGTGCTCTTGGGCAACGGAGACGGCTCGTTCCAGAGCCCGGTCAACTACACTGCAGGTTTGAATCCGGCCGGTGTCGCAACAGCGGACTTCAACAACGATGGGAAGCTCGACCTGGCCGTCGTCAACAACATAGGCTCAATCTCGATCCTCTTGGGGAACGGCGACGGGACGTTCCAGACCCACTTTGACTATTCTACCGGCTTTTTCCCCATTGGGACTCTCGGCGTCGCCGATTTCAATGGCGACGGGAAAGTCGATCTGGCCGTTGCAAACAGCGGTTCGAGTAACATTTCGATCCTGCTGGGGAACGGAGATGGAACTTTTCAGCCCCAGGTTGAATTCGCTACCGGAGTGGCCCCGCACGCGGTTGTAACAGGCGACTTCAACGCGGATGGCAGGCTGGATTTGGCAGTTCCCAATAACGGTGACAGTACAGTTTCTGTCCTGTTGCAGGCTACGGGCCCTCTGGCTGTTCTTTCCCCTTCGAGCCTCAATTTTGGCACGCAACTGATCGGGACCGAGAGCGTGTCGCAAACCGTTACCCTCAGCAACACGGGGATTGCGACGCTCGACATCAGCAGCATCGCCGGCAGTCCCAATTTCTCAAAGGCTACCACGTGTGGAACCAGCCTGGCGGCGGGCGCCAGTTGCCACATGCTGGTGAACTTCATCCCATCGACCCTGGGCACGGTGAACGGCACGCTGACCATTACCGACAACGCACCTGGCAGCCCACACATCGTGTCGCTCACCGGGGCCGGCACGGAGGTAGTTCTTTCGCCCGCGAACCTGAACTTCGGCAATCAACCGGTGGACACCCGAGCCTTCCAGACCGTCACCTTCACCAATCACGGCAAGGCAGGTTTGAGCATCTCTCAGGTCAGCTTCACGGGGGCGAACCCCAGCGACTTTGGCCAGACGAACACGTGCGGAAGCAGGGTGGCGGCCGGGGCAAGCTGCACCTTCCGCGTAACCTTCACACCGCGCACCACAGGCAGCCGGACCGCCACGCTGAATATCACTGACACGGGAGGCGGCAGCCCGCAGACGGTTGCTCTCTCCGGGACGGGAACCTAACAGCCCTTAGACATGAGCCCACGGCGCCGAGGTCTGGCGTCGTGGGCTTTCGTGTGATTCCATACCTTCACATGGCGTTGCCCTTCGTGGTGGAGCCAGGTAGCGCAGGGTCGAAAGCCCCCCAGTAGCCAGAATCAGCCGTTACTCAAAACACAGGACTTAGCCTGCATTTCTCATTGGGATTCGAAAAGGGGCGGGGCTTTGAAGCCCCGCCCTTTTCGAATCCTGGTGAAAAATGCGAGTTAGGTCTCGACACGAAAATCCGCCAGCCACGCTCGCTCCCGCATTTCTCAGATCACCAAGAGTTGACCAACAAAAGACGGCGTGGAAGATCGACGCGCGCGAAACTGGTGTGCTATTGAGATGGTATCGATGGCCGCTGAGCCGGCTTCGCGGGAGGCCTCGTGTCTGGAATGCAACCACGACCGGAATGCGAGGGGGGCGCGCTCAGTCGCGAGATCCGGTTTTCTCCGACGGGCCGGAAGCTCAGGAGCGGTGGCTTTGACGCAACCTCGGCGATGCAGATAACGGGCAATTTGGACGAGTTTGAGGGCCTTACGAACCCAAACCATCTAAGTTATGTCAAAACAGATGCTTAGGTGCCCAAAATGGCCCCAATTTCAAAACTTTCGAGAGGGGCGAACCCAATTTGATAAGTCACATTGCATCAGATACTTACTACAAAATGCGGCGCTTTCTCGAAATTTTTCGCCAGCCGCCGAGACAACGTCCGTTTTTGGACAAACTGGCGGGAACAGGCTGCGCATGGCGTACAGGCGTTGTTCCCCAATCGCGCCTGAAGAGCTGCAGTGTCACAGCGTTCGTCGCGTACTTGAACACAGAAAGCGTAGTTTCGCAGCATGCGGCGGTACTGAAGAGTCTGTCTGAAAACTCGGCTGGTGCGTGCCGGGCCGTGGACCCCCGCCTGCGCGGGGGTGACGCCGTTGGATTTACTGGCTCTACGAAAACGCGTCATTCCCGCGAAGGCGGGAATCCACGAGTTTTCACAGACTCTGAAGCCCCGCCCTTTTCGAGTCTTGGCGAGAAATGCAGGTTAGACCGGGACGCGCCGTGAGGATCGGTCAAGTCGACGGAGCCAGCGCTCTCGCAATGCTGAACCGATCCCCATGCCAATGCTCGCGCGGCTCTGCGGCAGCACGGGCAAAGGTCCACCGTCGAACCCGCTCGCGATCCAAGCCCAGCAGATCCGCCATGCGGTTGACGATCTCCTCCGGGTTCGAGGTCAGGCGCGAGCAATTGAACAGATGCTGGGTGACGTCGTACGAGGGGTCACCCACGAACGGCTTCGGATCGATCACCAGCCACGGTTCCCGCTTTGAACGAAGGACGTTGCCGGCGTGCAGGTCCGTCGCCAGCAGCACCTGTTCCTTCGTAGGGCGCGCCAAATCCCTGAACAACGCCAGACCTTCGCGGACGAGTCCTGCATCAGGCCACCGCTCTATGTCGATCAGGGTTTCGGCACTCCAGGCATCCAGCATCGCCGACAGAGGCCGAAACGGATGCGGCTTCGGCGGCAACCGCCAGAGGCGACGCAGGAGCCCTGCGATGATGAGGTCCTGTTCAGGTTCGGGGAGCGTGGTGAGCGACGTCCCCGGCTCGCAGCGCTCCAGGAGTATGGCGCTGAGTTCCCGGTCGGCTTCAAGCAATCGGACCGTTGGGTCTCCGTCCCAGAAGCCTAGGCCTTGGCTTTCATGCTCGCTTTCCATATGGGGCATGCCCAGCTTGAGCACCGCTGAAGTGCCGTCCGCGCGCGCAACGGGCGCCACCCACGCGCAACTTCCATTGTCTCCTTCGAACGGCTCGCCGAGAGTCAGCGACCAGCGGCCCTTCAGAATTTCCAAGCTTTCCGGCAGCCGGCGGAGCCACGAGACGCGCTCGGGAGTCTTGCTGCAATTCGTCTGGAGCTGCCGCGGGAGCTTCAACTTCATAGGTTCCATTTTAGTTCGGCACCGGCTAGAATCGGGGTGCCTTCAATTCACCTTCTCCGAAACCCAAATCCAGCCTAAAATCCTGATTCGGCGCCGTGGCCTTGGAAGTGCCACGGGCGGTGCAGACGTTTGCAGCCGATTATCGAATCCTGGAGTAGCCCATGAGAAAAACCCAAGAGTTCCTGGCCAGCCTCGACTTGCCCGGCGTAGACAATCATGCCCTGGAGCCCAGCCCAAAGCGCTTTGCGGACGGCGGAGAATACCGCATCGAGATTCCAAGCGTCGAAGGGCCGCGCGTCTTGCGTGAAGTGCTGGCTGCGGCCAAGGACCTGCGGGTGCCGGTCCATCGCATCAGTCAGGGCAGCGGCGTGATGCTCTTGACCGATAGCGAGATTTCGGAAATGGCGCGAATCGGGGCCGCCGAAAAAATCGAGGTGTGCCTTTTTGTGGGTCCGCGCGCGACGTTCGAGACGGGCGCCCAGGCGTTCTCGGCGGCAGGCAAGGTGATCGGGTTGCAGCACCGCGGCGCGGATCAGTTGGTGTACGCCATTGAAGACGTGCGTCACGCCTGCGACCTTGGCATCCGCAGCATTCTTCCCGCCGACCCCGGGCTGATTTGGGTGCTCAACGATATGAAGAGAGAGGGCGAACTGCCTCCGAACCTGGTCATCAAGAGCTCCGTCACCTTGGCGGCTGCCAACCCCGCCACGGCCAAGCTGTTCGAGAAAATCGGCGTGAGCACTCTCAACGTTCCCACGGACCTGAGTCCGGCGCAGTTGGGCGCCATTCGCCAGGCCGTGGACATTCCGATCGATGCGTATATCGAGGCCCCCGATAATTTCGGAGGATTTGTGCGCTACTACGAAGTGCCGCAGATCGTCCGCGTGGCGGCGCCGATCTACCTCAAGTTCGGCCTGCGGAACGCGCCCGACATTTATCCCAGCGGCGGCCACATTGATGACACGGCCGCCCGCATGGGCCGGGAACGCGTGCGCCGCGCGCGGATCGCACTGGATCTGCTGGAACGCTACGCCCCGGCGGCCAAAATGTCACTGCTCGGCAGCGCGGACTTGGGCATTCCTGAAGTGTGAGGCGAGGCAGTTAGCCAGGACGTACACAATCAGACAACACACAGACACGTGGCGCAATCGCTGATAATATGAGGCCAGCGGCTTGACCGGCCTTTTCGCACCCCGCATGATGACATGAAGCTGAATTGAAGTATCCGGTTGAACGGAGCCATTTAAGGTTGCCATGAGACGGACCTTCATCGGCTGGAAGCTTAACAGGGCTTCCAAGTTAGCAGCTCAACAGGCTTGAGCGGCAAAAGAGGGGGAAACTTTGAAGATGGATACGAGGGGGAAGCGGACATACGCCGGGGCTTTAGCGGCTGCGGCGATTCTGACGATTGGCTTACCTTTAGCGGCAAATGCCGACACCGTCCAGGTGCTGGAGCTGGGTGGTACGAATCAAACGCTCACGTTCAAGGGAACGGGCAGTTCCAGCGTGGACCTGCTCCAGTTGGGCACGTGTTCCGGCGGAGTTTGTACCTGGACCGAGGCTGGGCCGGGAAGCACCTCAAACGGTGTAAATCAACTCGCTGGCTACCATGGCCTCTGGTCATTAAGCACGCCCTATGGCCAGAGCACGTTTAACATTACTCTTGCTTCTGGTTTCGGAGGCAGTTCGAATGACTGGGGCGTAACCCAGCCCGGGCCCCTCACCTTTAACTGGGGAACGGCCGGCTGCTCCGGAGCAAGCTGCTACCTCACAGGTGACCTGGAGCTTACCGACATCCTCCAGAGCGGCCAGGGAGGCATCTTCAACCTGGGCCTCGACGCTAATCTCACCATCACCGGCGGCAGTTTGGCCTACCTGGTTGGGTCTAACGGGACTTACGACTATACGATTGACTTTTCAAGTCGCACCGGCCTTAACCAGCTCACCGACGGGCGCACCTTGACGGCCACGGGTTCAAGTGGCGAAGTCTTGGCGAGCACGCCGGAGCCGAATTCGGAAGTCCTCCTGGCTTCCGGACTTGGCGCTCTGCTCATCGGTTCATTTTTCAAGCGCCGGTTGCAAAAGGCCAGCTAAGGGCAGGTCGGGCGACGAAGTCGCACGCTCGTCTCAATAGCCCGATGCCATGAACCGCTCAGACCTAAATCGGCCGGCTGGCGCACGCGCCTTCTTCCAGGCTCGCGTCAGCCGGCCGAGATTCGAGAACCGAGCTTATCGTTACGTCACGTTTGCGCCAGCCAGTTTCAGCCTTTGGTAAAGGGCTGCTCGAGTGACGCGCTCTGCCCGGAAAACAATTCGGCGCCGTTCTCGGTGATGTGCATGTCATCTTCAAGCCGCACACCGAACTCGCCGTGGATGTAAATGCCCGGCTCGTCGCTGAACATCATGTTGGGCGCGAGCTTCACGGTGTCGCCCCGCACCAGATACGGCCACTCGTGGCCGTCCATCCCCATCCCGTGCCCGACCCGATGCGTGAAGAACGTGTAGCCGGGACCGTAGCCTGCATCTACGATCACCTTACGCGCCGCAGCGTCCACCTCTTGAGCCTCGATGCCCGGCCGTGCTGTGGCCAGCGCGGCTTTTTGCGCGCGATGCACGATGTCAAACACCTGGCGCATTTTGTCGATCTTTGCATCCGGCACCTTGCCCAGCACGAAGGTGCGCGTGATATCGGAAGTGTAGCCTTCCACCAGGCACCCGTCGTCAATCATCACGATTTCGCCTTCGTGAATCGTCTGCGGTTGACGTGATCCGTGGGGCAGCGCAGAGTAAGTGCCCACATTAACGCTGACTTCCCCCGGAAATCCGAGCCTCTCATAAGCCGCGCCGATCAGTTGCTGAAGCTGTCGCTGAGTCATGCCGGGCTCGAGCGCGCGCCATGCGGCTTCATAGGCCGTGATGGTCACCTGGGCGGCGAGGCGCATCAGCGCGATTTCATGATCGCTCTTGTGCATCCGGCATCCCGCGGTCACGGGGGTACCGCTCACGATTTCGAGCGCGGGCGCAGCCCTTGCTACCCCATTGCTGAATACGAACTCCACCCGCTCTTCCATCCCCAGCCGCCCGCCCGCAAGGCCGCGGTCCTTTAGGCCCTGCGCCACGCGCTCGTAAGGGCTTTCGTCCTCCTGCCAAATGCGGATTTCGGCGCCAGGCCCGAGCGGCCCCTGCGTGATCTGCTCCTCCGCGCGGTCGCGCTCGAAGGCAGGGCAGACGTAGAAAGGCTCGCCTTTGGCAGGCAGGATCAAGGTAAACAGCCGTTCGCCGCCGCCCCAGTGCAGGTTCGTGAAGTAAACCAGTGACGTGCCGCCCGTCATCATGAGCGCGTCGAGACGATTTTCCGTCATCAGGCGCCGCGCGTTCTCAATGCGGGCCCGCCGCTCCTCCACTGTGATCGGCACCGCTTGGTCCTTCATCGACTTCAAGGCAGCGATCGACGGCGGCAAAGGCGCAGCGGTCGGCGATGCGGCAGGACGTTCTTGTGCTTGGGCCAGTTGTGAAGAGAAGCCGCCGCTCACTGAAGCCGCGGCAGCGATTCCTGCCGCGCGCAAGAAGCCTCGTCGGGAAGCCAATTTGATCCTCCGCGGATTTATGTTTATGAGTCAATGCGGCCGCCGCGAGCCGCAGGGGCCTGTCCGCGCCGTGTATTATAGGCGCATTTCCTCTGATGCGGCGCTCCTAAGGAACATGGAGAGCCACGAGAGAGGCTCATGCGAATGGCTTTCTGATGCCTATTGAGTGTGCCCGCTGTCGCCGAGCCGGGCAGCTTGCGTCATGAGGTAATTCCGTTCCGGAATGCTCGTTGTGCGCGTTGCGGCTGATCGATAATGCCTGATTGCGGCCTGATAATCGCCCGCCTTTTCCAGGAGGTGAGCACGAACCGCTTCGAGACGATGATGGCTGGCGATTCGTGTGTCAGAGTCAAGGGCGCTCAGCAGCTCAAGTCCTTTGGCCGGGCCGTGCACCATCGCCGCGGCGATGGCGTGATTGAGCGCCACCATGGGATTGTCTGACATGCGCTTGAGGAGTTCGTACAGCGCCAGGATCTGCGGCCAGTCAGTATCCTCAGCTCGGGCTGCTTCGTCGTGAACCGCAGCGATGGCGGCTTGTAACTGGTAGGCGCCAATTGATCCCTTCGAAAGGGCTGCGGTGAGCAGTGCGGTGCCTTCGGAAATCTCTGCCCGGTCCCACAACGTTCGATCCTGTTCCGTGAGAGGGATCAGCTCGCCCTCCGATCCCGTTCGGGCCGCACGGCGGGCGTCGGTCAACAGCATCAGCGCCAGCAGTCCCCCCACCTCGGCATCGTCTGGAAGCAGCGCGTGAACGCATCGCGCCAAGCGGATAGCCTCACGTGAAAGTTCCAGCCGCTGCAACTGCGGCCCGCCGCTGCTGGTGTACCCCTCGCTGAAGATCAGATAGAGCACATGCAAAACGGCGCGGAGCTGTTGCGGACGTTCCTGCCTGTCAGGCATCTGGAACGGCACCCCTGACGCTTTGATGCTGGCCTTGGCCCGGCTGATCCGCTGCGCCATGGTGGCCTCGGGCACCAGAAAGGCGTGGGCGATCTCGCCGGTGGTCAAGCCGCCGACCGCCCGCAGCGTGAGCGCGATGGCTGACGGGAGAGTGAGGGAAGGATGGCAGCACATGAAGAACAGAGTAAGTGTGTCGTCCTGATCTGTCTCAGGCTGAGCGTCCGGCGCGGCTGACAAACGGTCCGTTTCAGCGGCCACCTCGGATTCCCGGTGCCGCCGGGCCTCCTCGCTGCGCCAGTAATCCGTCATGCGCCGCGAGGCGACCTGAATCAACCAGCCGCGTGGATTCTCAGGCAGCCCTTGGCGCGGCCATTGCAGGGAAGCCGCGAGCAGTGCCTCTTGCACCGCGTCCTCGGCCGCGGCGAAGTCATGGAAGCGGCGGACCACCGAGCCAAGCACCTGCGGCGCGAGTTCGCGCAACAGTTCCTCGGAACGGCTGTCTAACATCTCATCTGTCACACAATCCCTTCAGCCACGTGACCCACGGGCGTGACGGTCTAAGGACGTCGGGGTGCGACCGCATGGCGCCCAGTGGCGTTCACTTCCCGCTTTGCTCATTTTCCTTCACTCTAAACTTCACAATCTTCCGCACTAGATCTGCCGGAATAGCCTCTTGAAGTGGAAACTGAATCGCACCCTTCGAGGTCTTGTAGCGGCCTAATTCGCGTTTGAAGGCCAGGATTGCAGAAGGTCTCGGATAAAAACCAATGTGATCCTTGAAAGCGGCGTACCACACCAGCATTCCGTGGTACCTAAACGCGGGCATGCCGTAGCTGATCACTTCTTCCGCCTGCGGGGCGGCTTGCTTGATGATCCTTCTCAACCCCGATAAGACGCCGCTCACGTCTTTTGAAAGCGTCGATAGGTATTCATCCACGGTTTGGAATTTCCTCATCGACATTCCTCCCGGCTTCAGCAGCCGATGGCATCAGGCTGTTGCGTTGCAAGCATTACTGCGGCGGTCCGCTCATAATTTGTCGCACCTCGACCGGCATGTTTGAGGGCTTCCCGCCTGGCCCCGGCGCCGCCGAAGCCCGCGCCGCGATCTTGTAGGCCTGCTCTGGATTCTGCACATTGATGATCCAGTAGCCGGCGAGGAACTCCTTGGATTCCGGGAAAATCCCGTCGGTAATGGGTTGCCCGTCACTTCCTGCGCGAACGAGCTTGGCTTCATTAGGGAACGCCAGTCCCTCGGCTGCAACGAGCACGCCTGAATCCTTGAGCTCCTTGTTGAAAGCGTGCATAAAGGCGAACTGTGCCTGGAGGTCTTCTCGTGACCACCCAGAATACCAGTCAAACTGAGCCTTCGTGCCTGTCATCATCAAAATGTACTTCATGCCATTTCCTCCTGTCAGCTTGCGACGATCCTGCCTCCAAGGGAGTGGCCGCGGCGCGCTGGATTCGTCCGCCGCACCAAGCTCGCCGCCGGCGATCACCATTCACCCTTTTGGCCGGCGCCTTCGGCATCACGGCTGTGGTTTCGGTGGCGCACTCATGATCTCCCGCACTTCGATAGGCATGTTCAACGGCTCCCCGTCACGGCCCGGCGCTGCTGAGACGCGGGCTGCGATCTCGTAGGCCCGCTCCGGGCTTTGGACCTCGACCATCCAGAAACCAGCAAGAAACTCCTTCGATTCCGGAAACACACCGTCCGTCACCGGTACGCCGTCCTTCCCGGCACGCACCAGCTTTGCCTGTTCTGGCCAGGTTAAACCCTCGGCTCCGACCAGCTCGCCGGACTCACTGAGGTCCTTGTTCAAACCCATCATAAAGGCGATGTGCGCTTGAATATCCTTCTCAGACCAGTTGGGAAAGCCGTCGTGGCCTGCCTTCATCGTGTTCATCATCAAGATGTATTTCATCCTTGTGCCCTCCAATCTTTCTTTTTTTTTGGCGCCCATCCGCAGCTTCATAGAGTAGTCGGAGCGAGTGGCAACCTCAAGCTCATGCCATTTCACTAGGTCTCTTGCTCATGATCTGCCGCACTTCGATAGGCATGTTCGTGGGCACTCCACCGGGTCCGGGCCCCACCGAGATCCGGGCCGCGATCTCATAGGCCCGCTCCGGAGTCTCAACATCAACGATCCAGTAGCCCAGGAGAAACTCCTTTGACTCTGGAAACACGCCGTCTGTGACGGGCATGCCGTCGCTCCCGGCACGAACGATCTTGGCGTGATGCGGCAGGTCCAAACCCTCGGTAATCACAAACTCGCCGGACTCGGTCAGATCCTGGTTGATCTTCTTTAAGTGCGCAAAGTGGGTCTGGATGTCGCTCTGGGACCATGCCCGATAGGTATCCACCCCTGCTTTGGTACCGGTCATCATCAGAATGTATTTCATATGTTCGGCTCCTCTCATTTTCCACTTATTTTGCGTCCTCACGATATGGTCGGAACCTGCAGGCCGTTCTCGACATTCGTCCTAACCTGCATTTCTCACCAGGATTCGAAAGGGCGGGGCTTCAGCCGGCTTCAGCCCCGCCGAACCCTGGGGAAACTGAGACGCCAACATCGGACAGACGCCGTGACGGCGGGGCTGAAGCCCCGCCCTTTCGAATCCTGGTCAGAAATGCGGGCTAAGACCTCCGAAAAAATATTTTGGGTCCCAAGTCGTGTAGATTTCGCACCTTGTCGAGCGACATACTTGCGGAGGTACAAAATGCGAAGCGACGCGACGGTGATGGAAATTGATCGAGAGTGGGCGGACGCATGCGAAGTCCAGCGCGGGTTTATGCCGCACTCGCTGCCGGAGACCCAGGCCTTCAGCTACAGCGCGCGGTGCCGGCAGTTACGGGAACTGGGTGGGGACTGTTATGACTTTGTGCCCCTGCCGGATAACCGGGTGGCCGTCACCGTTGGAGACGCCTCCGGAAAGGGCCTGGCGGCGGCGCTGATGATATCGAATGTCCAATCGTCCCTTCGCACGGCAGCCTCGTTCAGTCAAAATGACAACGCCACGGTGCTTGGCGCCGTAAATCGGCAGGTGCATTCCTCGGCGCTTTCCGACCGTTACGCCACTCTGTTCTACGGCGTTTTCGAGGGTTCCACGCGCACGCTGCGTTACGTTAACGCGGGCCATAATCCGCCGATGGTCATGCACCGGGACGGATCTGTCGATTGGCTTGAAACGGGCGGCGCACCCGTGGGGATCTTTTCCGATTGGACCTACGAAGAGGAGACGGTTCAGCTTGACTCCGGTGATTGGCTGATCGCCTATACCGATGGAGTGACCGAAGCGATGAATCCCGCAGGCGAGCAGTGGGGAGTGGACGGCCTCCGAAGGGCAGCGGCCCGAAGCGCAGCACAGAGTGCTGATGACGTGGTCCACTCGATTTTCACATCCATGGATGAGTTTTCCCGCGGGTGCCAGCACGATGATGCCACTGTCGTCGTGATGCGCGTCCATTAAGCGTTTCGCGAGCCCAAACTACCTGCTGCCGGTGTTCCACATTACGCGGACAAACTTCCACGAACCGTCTGATTGCAGCTTCATCACACGCAAAAACCTGGCCTGAAAGCTCACTGGGCTGCTATCGGCCGAGATTTGATGCGTCGCCTCGAAGGAGCCCCACTCGTAAGCTACGTCCCCCACGACCTTCAGATCGGCGATTTGAGGCACGTATTTCAGAACTTTCATTGTTGGGTTCGCGGCGAAGTTTTGCTTCAATGAGGCTTCGATCGCCGGCTTGCCCACCAGAGCCTCAGCACCCTGACCTAGTAGCACTCCATCGTCGGCCCACAGGTCCGTGAGTTTGCCCACATCCATTGACACCGTCGCGTCGATGTCCTGCTGATGCAATTTCTGAATTCCCGCAGGAATTGAATTCATTTGAGTCTGTCCCTTTGCTGTAGTCTAGCCTAGCAGCGTGATGAAATGGTGTGCGATTCATGTCATTTCGAGCGAAGCGAGAAATCTCGCTCTGAAAAGAAGAAGACTTACGAGATTTCTCGCTTCGCTCGAAATGACATGAATCGGGTTTTTCATCATCATGCTAGCCTAGTACTGGAGGCAAGGCAATCGTTAGGGAATCTCGACCTGGCTATTCAGAGCCGAAATTTGGCCGCCTTCAGACTCCCTCACCACCTCGCGAATTGCGTAAGTGCCGGGCTTGACGGTGAGGCTCACGCGGGTGTTTACCCCGATTTGGGTCAGCTTTGCCACGGTGGAATCCTGCAAGTGAAACTCGATGTCTTTTTCCTGGCCGGTCACGTAGTCTCCCGCTTGGTTGAACAGGACTGTGACCAGCGTAAGGTTGTCGAGGTTGCGGCCGTCGGCCTTGCGGAAGCGGAAGTTGCCGATATCAACGTGAGCCAGCACCGAGACTTTGGCTTCGCCGCTTGGCAACTTGAAGAACTGGGTGTGGATCTCCACCGGAATCGTATGGATTTCGTTGTCCGAGAAGGCCATGGTCTCGATCTCTTCATTGGCCAGCGAGGCTGCGTCCTCATCCTTGCGCGGGGCAAAGTAGCCCTTGCGGGCCTGCAGCGCGTAATGTTCCGGATTGTTGACGAGGGCCGCGGTCAAGGTGTGGAAGCGTCCGTCGGGCTTCAGGTCGGCAGGGGAGAAGGTCAGGGTGTAATAGGCCTCAGGGAAGGCGCCGGCGCGCTCGAACGCTTCGCTGAAATCATTGTCGTTATGAAGGTACACGCCTCCCGTAGCATCCGCCAGACTCATCAGCACATCGCCGTCCATGCTCTTGCTGAACGAGGTGAGTTCAACTTTGCTGCCCTGCAGCGAGGCGTCCGAAGGATAGATGAGGTCCTGAGTGGCGTCGCCTAAGCCGTTCTGCGTGTATACCCCGCGTGCGTCGAGAGTGCTGATCACCACGTTCTGGCGCAGCGCCTGATCCACCACCCTTTCGTAATCGAGCGTCTCCGTAACACTCATGAAACCCGGCGAAACCAGAATGACGGCGTGCTGGCCGTGCACAGCCTCCAAGCGGCGGCAGAGACGCTCGAGACCCTGCAACACGTAACGCGACTCAGTCTCCGCGTCTTGCAGCACTTTCACCGCCTCACCCCGAATGGCGGCGGGAGATGCCTGGAAGCATCCTCCTGGACCTCCCGCGGGCCCGGCCGCGATCGCACTCGAGCTCAGATTTCCCAAGCTCGCCGGCGACGTGGCCGCAATCGCGTTCGGGCAATAGCACTGCAGGGCCTCCTTCTGGGCCACGGTAGTCGAGATTGGATCCTGCAGGTCTACAATCTGATAGGCCTGATAGGGAAGAATCTGCGGGCACTGCGACGAGTTTCTCGCAAACACGGGCCTGGGCTGGAGTTTCATGAGTGCGTCGTGGAGCTGATCGCGGTCGCTGGTGAGGTCGAGCTGGCCCTGCCCCGAGGAAGTATAGACGCCGGCGCGGTCGCCGGGCTTCAAGTTTGTTGCCAAGTACCGGTCTGCGGCATCGCGGGTGCGAGCGAGATCTTCGAAAGCCAGGTGGATATCGTCGAAATAGAGGGCCATGAAGCGCGTGGGCAGAATAATTTGGGGCGCCTTAGCCGCTCCGCCGGACGACGCTGCCGCACTCTCGTTTGACTGCGCGGCGGGATTCGGTGCCTTATTCCCTCCTGCGGTTTCGAGCGTGAAATGAGTGATCGCCTGGGGCTTCTTGTTGTCGAGAATGCGAAAGTCGTCTTGCTGAAGGTTGGTTACCGGCTTGCCTTTGGCGTCACGCACCACCACCCGCACCATCACCTCACTGTGCTGAACCCGCAAAGCGAAATTGGGTTGGGTATCGTGGGAGGCAACCTCGGGAACCTCGGTGTTCTGGGCGGCGCCGGTTCGGACAACCCAGAACACCGCGGTCAAGGCTGCGCCTGCCAGCAGTGCGCCGAAGCCAGCCGCTAAGCGGTAACCCGCTGAACGCCCCGGCCAGTTCATAACATGTCTCCAAGTTTTCTTCCGTTAGGCCTGCCGATTACCTTTTGAATACTATTTGTCACAATCCTTGCGCGCTTTGTCACTCTCGCTGTCCCAGTCACTGATTCTAAATGACATTCCAGCTTTGTTCGTAAGCAGCGCCAGCGGTGCGAACCGCTCCGCACCACCCTAAATCCTGTCCCTCGGAGGTTGCTGCACCAGATCAATGAATCTCCCTTATCAAGATTACTTTCCTTTGATCGAAAGCAACTCGACATCAAAAATGAGTGTGGCGTTGGGTCCAATGTCCGTGCCAAATCCGCGCGGCCCATAAGCCAAGTCGGAGGGGATGAAAAGTTGCCACTTCGACCCCACCGGCATCAGTTGGAGGGCCTCCGTCCACCCTTTAATTACCCGGCCCACCTCAAATGTCGCCGGCTGGCCGTGCTTGGACGAACTGTCGAACTCGGTGTTGTTAAGGAATGTGCCCCGGTAGTTGCATACCACCGTGTCCGTCGCAGAAGGTTTCGGCCCCGTGCCTTGCTTCAAAATCTTGTATTGAAGTCCGCTCGGCAAGGTCACCACGCCCGGCTTGGCCTTGTTGGCGGCGAGAAATGCATCACCTTGCTTCTTGTTAGCTTCTCCAGCCTGCTGCATCATCGCCTCGTGTTTCTGGCGAACGTCGTTCTGAAGCGCCGTCAGGGCAGCCTTTACCTCATCGTCCGTCAAAAGCGGCTTTGCGCCGGCCATTGCATCCTTGATGCCGCGCAACAGCATGTTGGGGTCAACGTCGACGCCGTCCCGGTGCAAGCCACTTCCGATATTCAGGCCGACGGCGTAGCTGGCCTTCTCCTTTTGAGTCTTGGGCGCGAGCGTACTCGACCCCCTCGCAGACGGTGCCGGATGGGTCTTAGCCGCCGGAGCTTGTTGAGCCTTGGCAGCCGGCGCCGAAGCCTGTTGGGCCATCACGCCTCCAGGCAGGGAGACTCCGACCGTGAGCAGAATTGCAGCCGTTACAATTGTCTTTTGCATGAGGGCATTATTACATTGGGGAGACGGCCATGCAAACCCGTGCCCGCGAGGCTGCATTTCCACCCGGAGCTGGAAAGACAAGGCTAGACCTTCCAGGGCGATCGCGCCAGGGCGACGCGAACTTGGTCGAGAGCGCTTGTAAGGGCCCTGCTCAGCAAGCGCACCAATTGCAGGCTGACGACCCCGTGCTCGCAGAGAAAGGTTGAGAACTTTTCCCGGTCAACGAACCCGATCTCCGAAGGCTCAAGCAGTTGGGCCGCAGCTCGGTAGGGGCAGGCGATGAGGGCTGCGGGCAGACCCAGGATTTCGCCCGGCCCGGCGATCCTCGATCTGAGCGACTGCCCCGCCTCTACGGACTCGGCCAGCTTCACGCTGCCGGTGCGAACCACGAAGATGCCGTCCGCCGATTGATGTTCATGAAAGAGTGTCGCGCCCCGCGGATACGAGGTCTTCACTTGCAGCGAGTTAAAGACGTCCGCAGCGCCGGTGGGCAGGCCTGCAAATAGGTCTTGGTAACGAAGCCTGCCCAGGGCGCCATCAGAATGCCTGGTATTCATGGTGTTACCCGGATTCCGGGCGTTGATAACTCCTCTCCTTTTAACGTCTACAAGTTAGCGTCTGGCGGATGGGTGTGCCGTGACCACCGTCACAGATTGCCGTGACAGCTTGCCACCGGTGTCTGCTGGAAAACGCCCGTGGTTCGACCCCACGAGGGCCGGCCGTCAAACGATCTCTGTTCCTCACGATGCCGCCATCGCGGGGCTGACACCGGCTGCTAGCCCGCATTTCTGTTCCGAAAATTTCGGTCAGGCAACGGTGGGCTCACCAGCGGGCTCGCGGCTCCAAGAAATCGCAGCCTTCACCCAGCGCAGGCCGAGTCGATCATAAACCGATCTCGTGGACATTTTCATGCTTCGGGGTGTCGCGAAGCGACATGACGACTCACGAGGATTCGGAAAGGGCGGGGCTTCAGAGTTTTTGTGAAAACTAGCGCTGTAGCGGCGGTCTCTGACCGCCGACTTTTGAAATCAATCATTTCGGCGATCAGAGATCGCCGCTACGTGCGCCTGAAAGCGCACTTGGTCGGAGAGGTGAAAGTCCTCTCCAAGTCAGCGTAACTTGTAACCGACTGCAACTGCGCCGTCGCGAGACGGGGTGGAGAGCAGCAGGAGGTGAACGGCTAGTCCGTAAGA
>DATJYK010000465.1:0-73507 GCA_035578005.1 Terriglobia bacterium | reverse complement strand
GTGGATGCCACCAGAATCTGGCTCAGAATCGGATCCGGGTAGAGCGCAATCGGAGCTACGAGGCTATCCAGTTGCTGCGGCGTGTATGTCGTCTGCGACGGAGCTTGAGATACGCCGGCCGGCTGGGCCTGTCGAGCGAATGCATAAGGATTGTCCGCGATTAGGAGCGCGGAGCATAAAATAGCAGTTGCTTGTAAGTTTATCATATGGCCTCCTCCTGCTCGCTCTTGGATTCGCGATCAGGTGAGACGGCCGACCCCTTGAAGACAGTCACCCCAGACCTGGAAACAGGCCGGCCACTACACAGAAGTAGAAGTGACTGACATACCTATCCTTTACTTACATTTTATCGTTGGTGATTGACGCCGCCCACTCTGTCCTGCGGCCCTGCGGATGAAAAAGAAAGGCGCATCAAAATGTACAGAATAGTGCACCTGCTCTGAAACCCCGATGCTGAAACAGGATAGCAGCGGTTTCTAGGGTTATCGCCGGTGCCCGTGGCAATTGGAGAAACAGGATGCTGGATTTATGTGTTCGCTCAGGCCAGCCTCGGGATCATCGTCATCACCTTGAAGATTGCCGGTCGTCCTTGCAAATGAAGTGTTTGCAGGATCAACCCCACCAGGTTTCACCTTTAGCCATGTGCTGGCGGAGCCAATCGTCATTGATTTCCAGGCCCAGCCCGGGACCTTCAGGAAGTTGCATGACGCTATTGCGGATTACAGGCTCGTTGCCCGCCGCCATTTTCTCCTTGCACCCACGGAACTCGCCGAGCGCGTTCTCAATGCGGAAGAAGTTCTGGATGGCGCCTCCCATGTGCACCGCCGCGAAGAACCGGACCAGTGAACAGGGCCCGCTGTGCAGGGCCACGGGAACACGGGTGACGGCGGCATAATCGGCAATCTTGCGGATGCCGGTGATGCCGCCTGCGTATGCCGGATCGGGGTGAATCACGTCCACTGCACCATTGTCGAGATATGGCTTGAAGCCGGCCACCAGTTCGACCTTTTCACCCGTAAGGATAGGAGTAGTAGTGGCGCGCTTCAAATGGACCCAGGCTTCCGAGTAAAGATAGTTCAGTGGATCCTCGAACCACGCCGGATCGATCGGTTCGATGGCTTTGGCAAGACCGACGGCCGTGGGCAGGTCAAACTGTCCGGTGCCGTGCATGGCGATATCGATATCGTCGCCGGCGGCGTCGCGGATATTCGCATAAGCCTTGGCAACCTTCTTCATATCGTAATGGTCCGCCGTGGGCGCCCACGGATTCCCGCCATTCCCACCAGGGCCGCGGCCGCCAAACGGAATCCCGAACTTAAATGTCTTGAACCCTTCTGGCGCGGCCTTTACCTTCTGTGCCCAATCCTTCGCCTCGGCGGGATCCAGCATGTTCCGGAGGTTACCGTGTGAGTAAATTGGCGCGGCCGGCCGCATCGGACCGCCTAACAGACGGTAAATTGGTTGGCCGATGATCTTACCGGCGATGTCCCAGAGTGCGATGTCGATTCCACTGATCAGGCCCACATCCGGGATGAAAGGATTCTGCGGAGCGGTCATCAGATAGAACAGGTGCTCGATTGCGAGGGGGTCCTGGCCCAACCAGATCCGCTGCATCTGCTCGAGGCGGGCCCGCGCCATTCTCGCGGTGCAACCGGCTTCACCGTAGCCCACCACACCGGCATCGGTCTCCACCCGGATGAGACACCCGTCTCCGACGTTGTCCAGTTGCAAGGCCTTGATCGCCGTGATCTTCACCAGCTTCGCCGAGGGTGCGGCCCAGGCCTGGTACGTCGCCAGGTACGGGCCGGCGGTCAGGGCCATCGCCGCCTTCAGCAAATCTCTGCGACTCCAATCCATGTGGCTGCTCCTTCCCAAACGGGGTCCCAAACGCTGGCCCGTTCGCTCAATCATATTACTTTGCCTCGACCAGCGCGACGCGCGGTGAAATCTGAGACAATACGCTCCGTCCGGCCAAACCTTTGGCGCGCGGACATGCGCAAACGCGGCCGGATTGAACTTGTCGGCGTGAGTCAGTCAGCCGGTCGCGCCGGCAGAGGAGGAACGCTCATGACGAGACGCGGTGTTCTAGAGATGATCGGCGGCAGCGCAGCAATGGGCCTGGACGGCCGCCAATTGGAGGCGCAGCAGAAAGCGGCAAGAGCAGTGCGGGGCATGCCGTCTCCCAAGATCAAAGACGTGAGCGTGATCGCCACCCAGCCCACCGGCGCGCGGCTGAGCGTCGTCAAAATTACCACCGATCAGGACGGCCTCTTCGGCTACGGCTGCGCGACGTTCACGCAGCGCGCCGAATTGGTCAACCTGGCCGTGGAGAGATACCTGAAGCCGCTTCTGCTTGGCAAGCCCGCGGACCGCATCGAGGACACCTGGCAAATGTGCTACAACAGCTCCTACTGGCGCAACGGCCCGGTGCTCAACAACGCCATTAGCGGGATTGACGAGGCGTTGTGGGACATCAAAGGCCGACAAGCCAACATGCCGGTGTACCAGTTGCTTGGCGGCAAGGTGCGCGAAGCGGCGCTGACCTATGCAACCGTGGGCGGCGAGGAAACGCCACAAGTGATCGATCGGGTGCGCGAGCAAATGGCCAAGGGCTTCCGTTGCATCAAGGTTCAGATTGGAGTGCCTGGCATGGCCGTCTACGGCCCACGCAGTGGCCCTCCGGCCAAGGGGCTGCACGAGGGCGCCGTGTTTGAGCCGGTCCCTTACATGCGCCGGACGCGCCAAATGCTCGAAGAGTGCCGGAAACAGGTGGGCGAGGAGATCAATCTGATCCATGACGTGCACGAGCGCGTGAGCCCGCTCCAGGCCGTCCAGTTTGCCAAGGAACTTGAGCCCATCGGCTTATTCTACCTGGAAGACCTGCTGTCACCCGAGGACATCGACTATTTCCGAATGATCCGTCAGCAGTGCGCCACGTCGCTCGCGATGGGCGAACTGTTCAATAGCCCCCACGAGTGGCAGCCGCTGATTACCGGACGTCTCATCGATTACATCCGCGTTCATTTGTCCCAAGCCGGAGGTCTCACGCCGTCTCGCAAAATCGCGATCCTCGCGGAACAGTTCGGGGTGAAAACCGCCTGGCACGGCCCGGGAGACGTCTCGCCCGTGGGGCACACGGCGCAATTGCATTTGGACTTGGCGAGCACGAACTTCGGCATCCAGGAAGGGGGCGTCATCAGCGGTCTGGAGGCTGAGATTTTCACCGGCTGCGCAACGTATAAGGACGGCTACCTGTGGGCCAGCGATTCGCCGGGGTGGGGGATTGAAGTGAATGAGGAGCTCGCGGCTAAGCACCCCTTCCGGCCGGATCCGCTCAACGGGGGATGGGGCGAAATCCGGCGGTACGACGGGACGATCATCAAGCAATGACGGGAGGTGCTCTGGGCAAGCACTTCCCCGGGGTTTCACGCTTTGTGAGGACTGAAAGCCAAAGACGAAAAACTCATGGTAGCCGCAGGCCTTCACTTCTTTGCGAAAAAACGTCCGTCAAATGCTTGTGGGAGCAAGGCCGCGAGTTGAAAGGTTTCGCGCTGGCCTTGTGGGTTCACCAGAATCACTTCGATCTCGCCAGCGAACTCCCAAAGAAGCTGGCGGCAGGCTCCGCAAGGCGTTGCGGGCCGCGCACTGTCGCTTGCCACTACGATTCGACGGAAGCCGCGCTCGCCTTCCGACAGGGCTTTGAACAAGGCCACACGCTCGGCGCACATCGAAAGGCCGTAAGTGGCGTTTTCCACGTTGCAGCCGGTGTAAATCTTGCCCTCCGGCGTCAGCAGGGCCGCGCCGACCTTGAAGTTCGAATAAGGCGCCACCGCGTTGAGACGAGCATCCAGAGCGGCCTGAACCAACTGCTCGGATGTCATCAGTGGGTCCCCCAATTTGATTACGACTGCCTTTCGCCCTTGCGTCAAGTCAGCAGCAGACCCGCAATGGCGGCGGCCAGATAATTGGCGAGTGTGCCAGCCAGCAGAGCGCGGAAACCAAGGCGTGCCAAGTCCCGCTTGCGTGTTGGGGCGAGCGCTCCGATGCCCCCAATCTGAACGCCGATGGACGAAAAGTTCGCAAAACCGCAGAGCGCATAGGTTGCGATGGTGAAGGACCGCGCCGCAATATGCCCCTTCAACGGCCCCAGCAGCGAGAAAGCCACGAATTCATTGAGGACGAGTTTGGTGCCCATCAGGTTACCCACGGCCAGTGCGTCATGCCAGGGAACACCCAGCAACCAAGCCACGGGCGCTAGCAAATGCCCGAAGACCCACTGCAGATCGACGTGAGTGTGAAGGATGCTTAGAATTCCGTTGCTGAGATACACCAAGGCGACGAAGGCGATGAGCACGGCGCCCACGTTCAAAGCCAAGAACAGACCGTCGGTGACGCCGTGCGAGGCCGCGTCCAGAAGATTCACGTCGCGCTTTTCCAGTTCGAGGCGGGTTTGGCCGGCGGTCTTCGCCACGGCGGTCTCGGGAACCAGAATTTTGGAGAGCAAAATGGTTCCCGGCGCCGTCATAAAGACGGCGGTCAGCAGGTGCCGGGCGTCAGCGCCGAACAGGATATAAGCTCCAAGGGTGGCTCCCGAGACGTGCGCCATGCCGGCCGTCATGATAGTCATCAACTCCGACTCGGTAAGGTCGTCCAGGTAGGGCCGGATCACGAGTGGCGCCTCCGTCTGTCCCAAAAGGATGCTGGCTGCCACTTCCAGCGATTCCGCGCCGCTCGTCCGCATCAGCTTCGACATCACCACACCCATGAGCCGCACCAGGGCGGGCAGAACGCGCAGGTAGTAAAGGATCGCGGAAAGGCAGGCGACGTAGATGATCATGGGCAGCACCTGGAATGCGAAGATCACACCCAGGTTGCTGTGCGAGTCGCCCAGCGGCCCGAAGACAAACTTCGAGCCGGCGAAGGAGAAATTGAGTAACCACACCGCACCGCGCGCAGCCGCGTCAAGCACCGCATACCCGACGTGCGTCCGCAGCACGAACAGCGCCAGCAGAAGCTGAAGGCCGAATCCCCATCCCACCACTCGAAGACTTACCGCGCGCCGGTTGTTGGAGAAGAAGAAGGCAGCGCCCAGAATGGCGATGATGCCAAGAACCGGCACAACATGAGTGGGCATAGTCTGGCGCTGTTTCCTTCGGTCGAAGTGATCTGTCTCCCGTACAGTTTTCAGCGGCTTCGAAAACTGGGAGCTGCCAGCAGCCGTGAACTGATGAATTCAAACTTGGAGCCTGCTTTACGGACGTGCCGCAGCCCGGTGCTCCGAACTAACCGGCGATTGTACACCGGTTGCGCTGATTTCCGCCCGTCGATGTTCCAGCCTGTCAAGGCAAAATGGAGAGTTCCTGGAACAGGCCTGGGGGCGGCAACCTTGAGGCCACCTTGAGGCCTTGGATCCCCCCAAAAAGCACGATGCGTCACCGCTAACGAGCTTTTGCCGGGATGTAGATGGGTGCGAGCGGCGCGACGTGATATGTCGCCGAATAGCTGCCCTGATTGATGGCGACAGCAACATGCCCTCGGGAGTCGATGTAAATGAGCGGCTTCCCAACTGGCACGTTGCTGAAGGTCTTCATAAAAGGCAGCACTACCGGCTTTCCGCCCAGGGTTAGCTGCACCGGGTCTCCGTGCGCGTAACCCAGCTTCAGAAAGTCCTCGCCTTCGATATTTGAAATCAAGCTGCCGAACGGCCGGTCTATGGCCACAATCTCTCCCCGGATGCCCTTCGCATTTAGCATCGCCGTTGGAAGATCAAGCCGGACGAGTTTTTCAACCGGCACTTCGGGACCAGCTTCGGTCCAATCGTCCGCGCGCGCGAGATGGGCGGCCGCCGGAGAGAAGACGTCACGGCCGTGGAAAGTCGACGATAGCTTCTGGCCGATCATCCATTCAGGATTGGTGATCTCCCTCGCGCCCTCAAGTCCGTCGCGATCCTGTACCATTGTCATAAGGCCGTTGTCGGGCAGCACAAAATACTGGCCACGCTTTGACTTCACCACCACCGCTTTGCGGCTGCTTCCTACTGTGGGGTCTACAACCACTTCAAAGATGGTTCCGGCAGGGTAGTAGGGCGTGGTGCCGTAAAGAAAGCGCGCGCCTTCTGGAATGGAATAGGGCGTGACTTGGTGGGTAAGGTCGATGATGCGAACGTCGGGGGCAATGCCGAGTATCACGCCCTTGCAGATGGGCACGGCATCATTGTCAGTGCCGAAATCCGTCATGAAGACGATGGTGGCGGGATGCGGCGTTGCCCGTGTTGAGGTGTCTGTCTGATCTTTCGCAAGCACCGCCGCAGGTAGCACTAGAGAGATCGACACAACGACCAATAGGAGCGCCTGCAACCTGCGTTGAGCTTTGCGACCTGAATCGGTGAGGATGTGCTTCATGGTGTGTCTATGCTCCAGTCTTTCAGGGACTGCGTCCTTTCATAAGAAGTCTGCGGGTGAGAGCTAAGGAAATGCCAGATTTCTCAGAATGACTACGTGAGCGAGGTGTTCACCAAAAGACTAAGTTCGCTCCATCAGCCTCTTGAGGAGCTGAATCTGCCCGGCGTGATAGGCGTCGTGCATGGCAATTCCTGCGATCATGCGCCTGGGGGTCTGGTGGCTGGCCGCCGAACGCCGGTCAAGAGCAGCAGGTTGCAAGTGCGCAACGGTTTCGCTCAGCTCCCGGTGCGAGCGGCTCAATAGGGCCAGATCGCGACGCCACATCTTGTTGCTTGCCGCTTCCGTACCGAAGGCCCCTGTCGCGAGCGGCCGCGCGAACCAGTTGCTTCCTTTTTCGCCGAAGCTGCCTCGCTTCTCTCCAAGCAGACGGCGTCGGACAGCGTACTTCCAATAGGCGGTGTGGACGGCAATTTCCCAAATATTGTGCCGCCCCTTACCGGGACGCTGCGCGGCCTGCTTGCTTGTCACACCACGCAACCCGCCACGAAGGCAAGGGCCGTGCCAGGCGGGCCCGGCATAGGCCTCATCGAGAAGAGAGAGAAGCCGCTCGATCTCTTTGTGCGCCATCTCTTCCTCCCTGTGCCGAATTCTAGCGTAACATCAACTTGGCGGCGGCCAGACAGAACAGGCTATAATTCATGCCCGCGCGCTGGTTCATTAGAGCAGCCCAATGTAACTTCGGGGGTGGCATGAACACGTTTGTAGCAGAACTCGTGGGTACTGCACTGCTAGTACTTCTCGGTGATGGTGTGGTAGCGGGCGTGCTGCTTGGCAAGTCCAAGGCGCAGGGCTCGGGCTGGATCGTCATTACGACAGGATGGGGCCTGGCCGTAGCTATGGCGGTTTACGCGGTGGGATGCGTGAGCGGCGCACATATCAACCCGGCGGTGACCGTCGGCCTGGCGCTGGTCGGCCGCTTCCCCTGGAACCAAGTGCCCGCGTATCTGCTGGCCCAGTTGCTCGGCGCGTTTCTGGGCGCCGTGCTCGTCTGGCTGGCTTATCTGGCCCACTGGCGCGAGACCGAGGACGCCACTCTGAAGCTGGCGGTGTTCTGCACCGCACCAGCCGTGCGGCGAGCGCCCGCAAACTTCATCACCGAGGCCATCGGCACTTTTGTTTTGGTTTTCGGCGTACTCGCGCTGGGCTCTTACAAACCCGCAAACGATTCCGGCCTTACACCGCTGCTGGTGGGCTTGCTCGTGTGGTCCATCGGACTCTCGCTGGGAGGCCCGACAGGATATGCCATCAACCCGGCACGCGACCTGGCGCCCCGCCTCGCTCACGCGTTGCTGCCGATCCCCGGCAAGGGAGGATCAGACTGGGAATACTCCTGGATTCCGGTATTCGGGCCGCTGGCGGGCGGTGCCCTCGGCGCGGTGGTCTACGTATGGTTGTTCAAGCCATCGATCGGGTAGCTGGGTAGCAGAGCCGCAGGGCTGTACATACGTGACGTTGTTTCGTGCATGGGTGCTTTGCTCCGCCTTCGGGCCGCGCACACCGCGAAAAGCGCACGACGTGTGCGCCGCCCACGGCCCTATGAAGGCTAGCGTGAGGTTTTCACATGGCCCAATCTCTGGCAGAAGAACCGCGGCAACGGGACAGTTCAGACCTGGCAACGAGGCTGGACGCTTACAGGCGAGCGGTTGAGAGAGTCGTCAAAGAGGTCGGCGAACATCCGCAGTACGAGCTCAAGACGTCGTGCCTGTTGCAGACGCTGTCCCAAAAGATTGAGCTAGTAAAGGACATACAATCCATCGCAACATCGCGGATCGAGAGCGAGAAATACCTCATCATAGGGGCGGACGAAATCAACAGGTCGTTCGTGCCGGTGGCCAATATTGCAGATTTCGATGACGCCACGATCCGGCAACTTTTGGCAAAGTATCTGACTCGGGTCCCAGAGTTCGAGCTGTTCACAACGCGAACGTCGGCTGGCAACGACTTTGTCCTCTTTGTGTTTCCTAGACAGGCGAACCGGCGCGTATTAGCGAAGAGCACGGTCTATGATGACAGGACCAGTCCACCCAAACTCCTCCTCCGGGAGGGCGACTTATGGACAAAGGGTTCGTCTACCGCCAAGCGGCTCGCCACACCCGAGGATTGGGATGAGATCTTCGAGGAGTTGATTGAGCGTGAAGCTGAACACCGCGCCACGCAGAGAACATCGCACTTGTTGGAGCGAGTAGTCGCACAGGAGAGAATCCGGTCGGTGTCAGGGTTACACACCGTACCAACTTTCACCACTGACGAGGAGTTTGTCGCGTTACTCGAGGAGCTGACCTCAGCGGGTGACACAAGCAGGTTTCGCTTGGTCATTGAACGCCTTCGGGACGACGCCGTTGAAGCATGGCATACACTAGGGGCTTACGATAGCGCCCCGGAACGGCTTAGCTCGTCGGCCGAAACTCTTCCCGCGTTCGCAGAAAGCGTCAGGAGCCACAAGAATAACGTCTTCATGCCTGCCCTGCGCAAACTCACGGTGGCGGGAATACTCGTGATAAAGAACAAAGGCCCCGTAGAGTTCCTCGAGCTTGTCATGGACTTACTTGAAGAGGTTTTTGGGACTTCCCATCAATTACGAATGCTGCGGATCGCATTTGAGACCGAGCAGACCCTCCGACAATTCCAACCTCAGACACAGCCGCTCGAACACTTTAGTCACACGGTGCCAGCACTGGAGAGCCTCATTGCCATCCACCTAATTGGCGCATACATTTTCAAGAGAGCCAGGTTTGACTACTTCCGCTCGCTCTTCAGGCCCAGGGTGCACTTAGCAGGACCTGAGCCGCGCGAAGGCTCAATGAGAACTCCAATGTGTTTTTGGCCGCTCTACGCCGGGCGTGGTGAACCGGAGCAGCTTGGCCATCGAGGGGGGAGAATCAACCTCTGCGCGGATCGAGTGGCAGCGAACGGAACCTATCTCAAGCTGTTCGGCTCGAAGCCGGTCGTAACTGATAGCCTCTGCCAATACGAATTCTGTCTTGAGCTAAATTCATTCCTGTGCGTGTCCAGCAAGGTTCCAGAGATCTCGACGTACCTCAAACAGAATTACCCGGATCTTGTCTTCAACTTTTGGCCCTGTCTGATCGCATTTCGATTCGACCCAGTCATGCCGCTTGCACAAACGATATACAATGGCATCGTTTCGGGCGCAGCTGAGCCGTTGGTGCCGTTCGTATTCGATTCCTGGCTTGCCAACAGACTCGTCGGGAGAGACCGTGGCGGTCGCATATATGGCAGATTTCTGCGCGACCTGGCTAGTGATCAGTCAGAGCTTTTCCTTCAACAGCACCGGTTTCCTCCGATACGTGATTGGCCCAGCGAGTTGAAAGAGCTGATCCACTCAATCCCGCCGGACCACTAAGCAGTTGGGTAGCGCACAGATGGGCGCAGTTTGGCCTCCTCGGCGGTTCTTCTCAGACACTGGGTAGCGCATGTGTCGTTTTGTTACGTATGCGACCTAACGACCAACCACCCCCGGCCTCGCCTCAGAACCTAAGAGCCACAAGTTCTTGGCCTCCCTCGATTAACCCAGACGCCGTGTGGCCTAATCTGCAGACAATCCGGCCATCTGTAGCTAGGCTAGACTACAAAGGCTAAGCACCAAGCCTAGATGACTTGACATTCACCCAAAAGTCTGCTAACCTTCGGCATATCTGGTTGGCGAGGTGTGCCATGCTCCTCATCCTCGGATTTTCCACGCCCGAAGCAAGGCGAAACCAGCTACAGAGCAACGAGGGTAGTGGGTCAATTTGACGTAGGGGCGGCCCTTGTGGCCGCCCATTTCAGGGGGCACCGCAGTTACTTGGGCCGGCCACAAGGGCCGCCCCTACGTCAAATTGACTTACTACCGCAAGGAGGTCTGAAACGGAGGACAGATTTCAGATCGAAAGATTAGTTGAATCTAATGATTTGGGCCGAAAATCTCCAAAAGCCAACGTAACGAACGAACGAAGCCAAGAGGTTATTGAAAACAAAGGAAAATGTTTTTTCCAGAGCGATCAAAGCCAAGAGGTTATTGAAAACACAGGAGTTATTTTTGTAAAGCCAAGAGGTTATTGATACTAGACGAAATATGCCTTTTGGGACAAGCGAGAATCTCGTGTTAACTCAAGATATACTAGCCGGAGGCCGAGGCCACAGGCCTGGCGAGTATCCCTTTGCGCTCGGCCTTCGCCCGGCAGGAGTGCAGATGCCACTTCAGACGCGCGAGACCCCAAAATTACGAAACGAAACCGTCAACTTATTGAAAACAAACGTCGATGGCTTTACGACGCGTAGAAAGCCGTCAGAGTATTGAAAACAAGCAACTTATTCTTGTAAAGCCGTCAACTTATTGAAACAACATGATGTTGTTGCACAGCGCGTCCAGCAAGTTATTCAACTGACAATAGGTTTGGACCGGTGGAATCACGCCGCTTATTCGAGGTAGTGCTTAGAGGCCGCAAAATCACGCTCGGCCGGCGTACGCTCGTTATGGGCGTGCTGAACGTGACGCCGGATTCGTTTTCGGATGGCGGTCTCTATCTTGACTCCGGAGCGGCCATTGCCCACGGGCTTGAGATGGCGCGGCAGGGCGCGGACTGGATCGATGTGGGTGGCGAGTCCACGCGTCCGGGAGCGAAGCCGGTTCCGGCAGAAGAGGAACTGCGGCGCGTGCTTCCGGTCATTCGGGGACTTCATCGCCGGGCTCCTTCGCTGCCCATCTCGATTGATACGACCAAGGCGGACGTGGCGGAGCGTGCGGTCGAAGCCGGCGCCAGCATCATCAACGACGTCAGTGGCCTTCGCTTCGATGCTTCACTCGCGGATGTTGCGCGGCGCGAAGGCACGCCCTTAGTGCTGATGCACCTGCGCGGCAAGCCCGAAACCATGCAGCAGCGGCCGTTCCCTCAATTCATCATGCGCTCGGTGGGACGGGGCCTCGCCTGGTCCATTCGCCGGGCGCTCGGGCATGGCGTGTCCCGATCACAGCTTGTGATTGACCCCGGCCTCGGGTTCGGCAAGACGCGGCGGCAGAATTTCGAGATTCTTGCCGGCTTGCACCGGCTCCGGCGCTTGGGCGTGCCGCTGATGGTGGGCAGCTCGCGCAAATCGTTCGTGCAGGCCCTGGCCGCGGGCGAGGGCCTTGATCCGCACCGGGTAGCGCATACCTCGCGCAGTCGAAAGCGGGGTAGTCTCGGACCGCTCAAGAAGGCCGGCAAAGGGCGGGGCTTTAGCCCCGCCGCACAGGCGCCCTCAAACCAAATTATCGAAAATATTGGAGCACGCTTTTCGGCGGGGCTTAAGGCCCCGCCCTTTTCCGGCGTCCAGCCTCCGCTGGCT
Organism: Terriglobia bacterium; assembly: GCA_035578005.1. Lineage (GTDB taxonomy): Bacteria > Acidobacteriota > Terriglobia > UBA7540 > UBA7540 > Gp13-AA77. Next base: position 61,721 of record DATJYK010000465.1, on the reverse strand, counting down.
CTGCAAATCGGCGATGCCGCCATGATGGTGGCCGCCATTCTCGGCGGAGCGCACATCGTGCGCGTGCATGACGTGGCCGCCATGTTACCGGCGGTCCGCATCGCGGACGCGCTTCTAGAGGCTGGTTACATAGGCAAGCCATAACATGGGTGACGAGATCCCTTTCAGAATCGGTTTGGTCGCGCTCTCGGCTCTTGCGCCCTTCATCCAAGTCTACTTTGGGCGCAAGGCCCGGCCCCATCAAGGAGCGTACACCTCCGTCAAACGCGACTCTTTCCGGCGCGAGGGCAGGTTGAACTTCGTGGTCCACGCTGCCCTGGTCTTTGCGATGGGAATTGTGGTCGCACTGTACGCCGCATACCCGCCGAGCGTCGCCTGGAGCCACGTCGCCATCCCCGACGCTTGGCGGTGGGCGGGACTCGGCTTCGGGATCGTCAGCCTTCTGGCACTCATCAAAGTCCATCGCCAACTTGGCCGATTCTGGTCCGCTTATCTCGAGCTTCAGGAAGGTCACCAGTTGATTACGACGGGCGTCTACCGGCGCATCAGGCACCCGATGTACAGTGTGCTTTTCTTCTTCCTCCTTGCCGCGGCCGTGATGTCGGCCAATTGGCTCTTCATGGTGTTGTGTGCCGGGCGCATGCTCATGTTCTTCGAGCGTATCCGGCGCGAGGAAGGGATGCTGATTGGCCAGTTCGGGGACGAATATCGGCGCTATCAGCAGCGCACCGGCCGCCTGCTGCCGCGTCTCCGGGCAGGCTGACCCTGTGAGAGAATCTGGGAGCGCGGGCGTCTCAGCCGCCGCTTCGAAATTCGAAACTAGAAAATCGAAACTCGAGGCTGGGAGGATCGAGTTTCTAATTTCGATTTTCGAATTTCGAACTGGCGGGCGAAACGCCCGCGCTCCCAGGATGCCTTTTGACCATGAATGAACTCATTGACCGGTACGTCCGCTACTTGCAGTACGAGCGCAACGCGTCACCGCATACCATTCGCAATTATGTGAGTGACCTCCACCAGTTTCACGACTTTCTGACGCGGTCCGCAGGCTCCGCAGACGCGAGTGTTCCTGCGACGCCTGGTGGGCCCGCCGAAAGTAATCCACCCTCCGATGGCCCGCAGGACGCTCGAGCGGTGGACGTCTCCGCGATCGATGCCCTCCAGATTCGAGCCTACCTCGCCTCCTTGTTTCAGAATCAGAAGCAGAAGACGTCCATCGCACGCAAGCTTTCCTCCATTCGGGCTTTCTTCAAATTCCTGGTGCGCGACGGCGTGCTTCAAACCAGCCCCTGCGTGGGGCTCGCCAGTCCGAAGCTCCCCAAAAAGGTGCCGCGGATCATGACCGAAGAGCAGACGAACAACCTGCTTGACCGGCTTGCCGAGGCAGCACCGCAGGGCGAGCCCATGATGAAGCGCGACAGGGCCATTCTTGAACTGCTCTATGCGTCAGGTTTGCGGGTGAGCGAGCTTGCGGGGCTCGACCTTCGCAGCGCGAACTTTGGTGACAAGCTTGTACTTGTCCGCGGCAAAGGCCGCAAGGAGCGAATGGTGCCCTTCGGGAGCAAGGCGGCCCAGGCGCTGGAAGAGTATTTTCCGGTGCGGGAGCGTATCCTGGTGGACAACAAGACCAGCGGCCAGGCTTTGTTTCTAAACGCGCGCGGCCGGCGGCTAACGACGCGCTCGGTGGATCGCCTGGTCAAGAAATACGTGCGACTGTACGGTCCCAAGGTGCGCGTGAGCCCGCACGGATTGCGCCACGCCTTCGCTTCGCACTTGCTGGCGGAGGGTGCGGACCTGCGGGCGATTCAGGAGATGCTGGGTCACGTCAGCCTTTCGACCACCCAGAAGTACACCCAGGTGTCTATCCAGAAGTTGATCGAGGTCTACGATAAGGCGCACCCGAAGGCGTAGGAACCGAGAGCGAGCCGGCAACCGCGCACTTGAACCCGGCACGACTTAGGCGGGATTTTGGCTGACTACTTTTTTCCCCGAGGGAACCGCAGGCAACGTGATGCGGATGACGGTGCCATCGCGTCCGGTGCGTTCTACGGCAACTTCCCCGTGATGCTCCTGGACGATTTTCTGCACCACCGCCAAGCCAAGGCCGATGCCGTTGTCCTTGCCCGAAGTGACGAACGGCTGGAAGACGGTTGCGCGAATCTCCTCCGGGATGCCGCCACCGTTGTCGGCCACCCGAATTTCCAGCGTGGCAGCAGTTTGGCGCGTGCTCACCTCGATGCGTCCGGCCTCCGGCGGCACGGCCTCGCAGGCATTGAAGAGCAGGTTCTGAAACACTCTTTCGATGCGTCCGGCGTCAAACCATCCCTCGCACCCGTTTTCAAACGAAGTCGTGATCTGAATTCCGCGGAATTCCGGACGCGCTCGAACCGTGTGAATCGAATGGTGAATAATGTCGGCAACGCTCGCGTGCACGGGGCGGTAAACAAGCTTGTCTTTCGAAAATTCCAGCAAAGCGCGCAACTGGTCCGTCATCTGATTCACGGCCTGCCGAATCTCCTCGTAATACTCAACGCGCCGACTTTCGGGGAGGGTCCTTTCCGAGAGAAACTCGGCGTAAGCCAAAATCGCCGTGAGGGAATGCCGCAGATCGTGGGACACGGTACTGGCCATGCGTCCGATCGTTGCCAGGCGCTCCGCATTGAGCAATTCCTGCTGGGTGTTTTGCAGGGTGCGCCGCATCTGGTCAAACGAGTGGGTCAGTTCCGACACTTCGTCGTTCCCGCGGGCCTCGAGCGGATAATTGAAATCACCCTTTTCGAGAGCGTGCACGCCGCCCACCAGTCGAGCCAAGGGGCGGGTAAACGTGTCAGAGATGAGGTAAACCAGGAGGCTGCCTGCCAAAATGGCGGCGAGACCAAGCCCGGCCAGCCAGCGATTGAGGCTCTGAACGAAGGCCGCAGCCTGATCGTAAGACTTGAGCACAATCAGACTCACGCTAAGTCCGCTGGGCGACGCGAGGTCCGTAGACGTGGCCAGAAATCTCTCGTGGCCGAGATCGATATCCACCGGCGGAGCTCCTGCTGCCGCCGGCCGCAACCAGGCCTGCGCCTTAAGTTCTTCGTTCTGCTGCGCGGCAAGCGTGCTGGCCACAAGGTTGGGACCGTAGCGAAAGGCGACCTCGCTCGAAGCCACCCGGCGCACGTCGGCCGCCACCTGGCGGTTGATCTCGTATCCGACCACCAGAACGCCCAGTTCGACGCCGTTCGAGGGCTCGCCCGAATAAATCGGCTGAAGAAACACCTGAAAGAGGTGACCTCCGCCGAACCACCAGTCACGCGACGCATCGCTGTGAAGCGATTGCTGCAGCAAATCACGGGCTTCGATAAAGGAAAACTCAGGAGTATTGGCGTGGAGGGACATCAGCCGACCGCCGCGGTCCGCCAGCACAAAGAGATCGCTTCCGATGGTTTGCCACGGTTCCGTCGAACCATCCTGAATGGTCCGCGGGTCGTGCGAAGTCATAAGTGCCTTGAGGGTGGGCAGACTCGCCAGCAGCGCAGCCGACCGCTCCAGCGTGATCTCGCGCTGCCCCTGAAAGTGCTGAAAGGTCACCACCGAGCTTTCGAGCGCCTCGCGGATCTGTTCGCGCACTTGCAACTGCACGCGGTGGCGCACGACCAGCAAGGTCGAGCAGGTCAACGAGGCGGAGATTACCAGCAGCGAGAGCAGGAATTTGGTTCGCAGGCGTCCGCGGCGGCTGATTTCTGAGTACCAGGGGCGGGCTCTGATGGGTTCACTCATCGTGGACAAGCTTAAATCTTGCGCCCGTTCGTCAACTAGCGTCCTGGCTTCTCAGGAAAGGGACGAATTTGTAACCCGCGCCGTGGACGGTGCGAAAATGCGAGGGATTAACGGGATCCCTCTCGAGCTTCTGGCGGAGCCGGAGAATGTGATTGTCAACTGTGCGGGTGGACGGGTAACATTCGTAGCCCCACACCTGGTTCAGAAGCTCATCCCGCGAAAGGACGCGCTCCGGATTCTCGGTGAAGTATTTCAGCGTCTTAAACTCGTGAGGCGTCAGCGTCACCACTTGACCCTCGCGTATGACTTCCATCTTCGGGAAGTCAATCAGGATGTCGGCGAAACTGTAGCGCTCACTGGGCAGCGCCTTTTCCGCCCTTCGCGTCAGCGCCCGGACGCGCGCGAGTAGCTCTTTGGGGCTGAAAGGCTTGGTAACGTAGTCGTCGGCTCCGAGTTCGAGAAGCAGAACTTTATCCACTTCCTCGGAAACGGCGCTCAAAATGATTACAGGCTGCGACGGCGATTCTTTGCGAATCTCGCGAATGACCTCCCGCCCCGAGAGCTTGGGAAGCATGAGATCCAGGATTACCACAGCGGGCTTGATGCTGCGAAAGGCGGCCAGCCCCGTCGGCCCGTCAGCGGCCACTTCCAGGGAATAGCCTTCGGGTTCGAAGGCGAGCTTCAACATTTTATGAATTCGCCGGTCATCTTCAATAGCCAAGATTCTTTGCATGGGTGCCTCAACTTTCCGTGAAATGATGGTCCGGAGCCGTCCGGCGCGGCACCGCTCATACGAGTATACCGCGATGCAGACTTCGTATCAGGCTCCGAAAGCCGGCGCCTTCGCGGCACCGGCACCGGAGATCAAAACAGAAAAAGATCAACATCACTTCGTCGTTGGAGCGATAACTCCAAAGAACCCTTCGGCGTCGTTCGGCCCGGCGGTAAAGAACAGCTGGTTGGTGGGCCCGTTATTGGTGCCTCCGGCGCCGAACTCTATTGCCCAGAGCCCGTTGATGATGAGGGGCTTGCCATTGAGATCCATCAAAGGGCTCTTGAACGCTCCCGTGTTGATATCAAAAGCGTTGATGGTGCCCGAGTCGACATTGTTGCCGATCAGAATCGTCCCGCTCTGGGGGCCGAAATTCTTCGGAGCCCATGCGACGCCCCAAGGCTGGTTTAATGGATCTCCCGAGGCAAAGCGCTTCACAAAGTTGCCCGAAAAATCGAAGATGTCGACGTAACCGCCCGGTCCGCCGGAGACAGCGGCATAGGTTACGAAGACGTAGTTCTTGATCGTCTGGGCGTTGAAAGGCGTGAAGCCCGCTGGAATGGTGGGATCAGTGATGTGCTTCACCAGGTTGAAGTTTCCGTCGTACATATCGACTTCGTTGTTCCAGCTATCGGCGGCGAAAATAAAGGTGCCGGTGCTGTTGGTGGCAATGGCGAGACCGGTGTAGATCGCGTCCGTGGCTGAGTTGTCAACGGCTACGACCGCCTCCGATGGATTCACGCCGGGACTCCAGCCGCTGATGGTTCCGTCCAGAGTGTCAAAGATGAAGACGGCCGACCCTGAAATCCCATTCTGGGTTACGAGGAAGCTTGAACTGTTGCTGTTGTAAACGATTCCGGTCGGCGATCCGAGTGGGTTGCCGGCCGCCCCCGGCACAGTAATCGTGCCGAAGGGGCTGCCGCTGCCATTGTAAAAGGAAGATAGTCCTGATAACTGGTCGGAGATCCAGAACGGGCCTGATGACGAATTGGCGATGCCCCAGGGGTTCTGGAGATTGGGATCCGTCCAAATCGCCTTTCCTGCAATGTTCGACACCAGACCGTACATGGCGTATTGCGTCACGGCGTCTTGCGCGGCGGCTGGCCTTGGTGCCAGCCCTACCATAAGTGCTAGCAAGGCAAACGCCATCAGTACATGGCTCAAGCGTTGGTGAAACGTTTTCATACGTTCTTCCTCCTATAGCTAGAAGTGGAGAAGCCACGGTCCGAACAGAGCGGGACGTGACAGCATAGCCGGGCACGTACTGGAAGCGGTGCCGCGGCGTGGCCGTGTTGGCCATGCTGCAAGTGTGCTAACTCAAGTGGCGCGGCTAAAAGCCCCCGTCCATGCTCGGCCTTGCCCTCCCCCTGCTGGAAGTGTCGAGCACTTTGGCGACACCTATGTCAACGGAGGTTCCCAAAGTTGTAAAATTTTTGTCACGGACAGCCTTGGGTGGGTGGGTGCGATTACAATCGCCAGAGAGGATTGAATCTTGCCCGGGGCAAAAGGCAGCTTTGGGCCGGGAGCGAATTCTTTTTCCTCTCGAATGGACATCCGGTTGTCCGTGGCTCAATCGTATCGTCGTGTGATGCCGCAGAGCGCTGATCTCAGTTGGTTCAAGGAGGTTGCATATGCGCCGCTTGCTTCCCATCGTCAAGATCACGTTGAGCTCAATATTGGCTATCGTGACGGTAAGTCTTTCGGCTGCTCCGCAATCGCCGCCAGGAGCGCGGGCGGTGCCGACGACCTCAGACACTCCTGCACTCGGTGAGCTTCAACAGCAGATCCGGGAGCTCAGCTCAGCCCTGCGGGATATGCGCGCTGACGTCGCCGCGGCGCATAACGAAGCTGAGGCGCTCAAGCAGGAATTGGGACAGACGCGGGTAGAACTGATGGCTCTCAAGGGCGATCTCGCCTCCGCGCGAGAAGCGAAGCAAGCTCCCCCAACATCCGAGGGGAACCCCTCGCAAGCCAGCGAGAGTGCGGGGTCGCATCTCGACGCGCGCGTGTCCAAACTCGAGGAAGCGCAGCAACTGCTGAGTTCAGAGGTCACCGATCAAGATCAGAAGAAGGTGGAAAGCGGTTCAAAATATCGCGTCAGGCTCTCCGGCATGGCGCTCTTCAACGCTTTTTCCACGCGGGGAGCGACCAATAACTTTGATCTCCCCGACTACGCCACGGCCCGCGCCTCCGGGGCGCCCAACGGCAGCACAGGAGCGACTCTGCGTCAGTCCGTCTTGGGTCTAGATGTATTCGGTCCCGAGATCGCGGGCGCCAAGACCCAGGCCGATATTCGAATGGACTTCTTCGGTGGCTTTTCCCAGACTCCGAGCGGTGTCAATTCCGGCTTGGTGCGCCTGCGGACCGCCGGACTCCGACTCGACTGGCAGAACACGTCATTGGTGATCGGCCAGTACGGCCCGTTCTTCTCGCCGCTCTCGCCCACGTCCCTGGCGTCGGTGGCCTATCCGGCGCTGGCCGCTTCGGGCAACCTCTGGCAGTGGACTCCCCAGGCTTACGTCGAGCATCGCATCAATACGTCCGACGGGTCGACCGTCACACTTCAAGGCGGCATCATGGACCCGCTGGCGGGCGAAGTACCGTCGGGCTCGCCTTATCGGGTTGCTGGACCTGGGGAGAGTTCAGGCCAGCCTGCGTACGCCGCCAGAGTTGCGTGGGGACAAGGCTCACAAACCAACCCTCTGTCCTTTGGAGTGGGCGGGTACTACGCGCGTCAGAATTGGGGGTACGGCCGCATCATCAACGCCTGGGCGGCAACCGCCGATTGGACCGTCCCGGTCAGCCGCTGGTTTTCCGTGACTGGAGAGTTTTATACGGGCCGTGCTATCGGGGGGCTGGGCGCGGCCGAAGGCCAAAGCGTCGCGTTCAATGGCGAACCGGTCTATCCCGAGACGGCTGTCCATCCATCGCGTTCCACGGGTGGCTGGACGCAGTTGAAGTTCATGCCGCTCACGAAACTCGAATTCAACGGCGCCTTCGGTCAAGACTTCTCGACCCCTGCGAACCTGCAGTATGTCACACAGAGAGGCAGCTATTCCGGTCCGCCGATTGGAAGGAACCAAAGTGTGTTTGTGAACGGCATTTACCACTTGCGGTCGAACCTGATGTTCTCGGCAGAGTATCGCCGTCTGCGGACGGCCGAGCCTCAACCCGGAATATTCACGGCCAATCAGGTGAGTTTGAGCGCTGCGACCCTCTTTTAGAAAACCCGGTACAGGTCCCGCGCGTGCCCTGGTCGGTGAAGGCGGCGAATATGAAAGGTGCAAGGTATGCTTCACACTGAAAGGTGTTGGCTGTTGCCGGCGGTTCTGGTGCTTGCCTGCTGCAGTCTCGCGGCGCAGACCGTCAATGTGAAGGGGCGCGTGATTCTCGAGACCATCAAGGGGCGTGCCGCTAACAGCTCCGATGCCGTAATCTGGCTGAATCCCTCGAACTCAACCCCGGCGTTGCCCAGGATTCCCGGCACGGCAGCTCCCACCCGTTACAGGCTGGTGCAGAAGAACAAGAGATTCGTTCCTCATATCCTCGTAGTACCGCTGGGCGCGGTCGTCGACTTCCCCAATGACGATCCCTTCTTTCACAACGTCTTCTCGCTGTTTGACGGCAAGCGGTTTGACCTTGGGCTGTATGAAGCCGGAAGCACGCGCGCCGTGGCTTTCAATTCGCCTGGGGTTTCTTATATCTTTTGCAACATTCATCCCCAGATGAGCGCGGTGGTAATCGTCACTCAGTCTCCTTACTACGCCATTTCGTCCGCCACGGGCGATTTCGCCGTCAACAACGTGCTGCCAGGCCGCTACCAGCTTAACGTCTGGGCTGAGCGCTGCCTTCCCGAGACTCTAAAGAGCCTCTCCCACGAAATAGAAATCTCGCCTGCGTCCTTCTCGCTCGGAGAAATTCGCCTGGCCGAGTCCGGTGATTTACTCGCCAAGCACAAGAACTTGTATGGCCGGGACTACGCGCCGCCGCCCCCGACGGCCTCCTACAATCAGCCTTAAGACCAGCAGCTCCGTGCGATGGGAAACACGCTCCTCGATCGGCATAGCGGCAATCGAAAATCGGCAATCGTCAATTATCCCGGCCCGGCACCACGTCAACCTGCAACATCGGATCGGCAGCCGGCACGTGGGCGGTTGTCACGCCAAGTTCGCGCCGCACGATGTTGCAGCCTTGCGCGATGGCGCTAGCCTTATAGAAAGCGATCTCGCGGTTGCAGCCCTGGCGGCCGAAACCGCAATCGCTCGAGACGATGAGCCGCTCTGCCGGAATGTACTTAAGGGCCTTGCGAATCTCGCCGGCCACATCTTCCGGCCGGTCGGCCTGAAGCGAGCGGTGGCTGACGGCACCGATGCAGATCTTCTTCTTGGGATCGCGCCCTTTAGAAAAGAACGGCTCGAAGAGCTCCAGATCCTTCTGATTGCGATCCTTCATCTCAAGGGTCCACACATCGCCGCGACAGCGCTCCAGGTAAATCTCGATGGAGTTGGCGTAGCTCGTGTCCTCCATTACGCGCTGCATATTGGGATTGCCCCAACACGTGTGAATCCACAACTCAACGTCGTCGAGTCCCTGGACCTCGCGGTTGAAGGCGTCAATCATGAACTTCACCTCGGCGTGGTCCTTGCCGTAGGTGTTCGCCATGAAGTGAAAGGTGGGTTCTTCGATCTGGATGCAGCGGCAGCCGCCAGCCCGCAGCGCCAGCAACTCCTTGTTCATGGCCTCGGCCATGTCCCAGATCACCTGGCGCTTGTCTTTGTATTTCGGCGTGTGAATGTCCAGGAACAGCGCCATCACCTGCGAGCAGCAGGTGCCAAACTTGATGGGCTTGCGCGTCTTCCCTTGAGCCAGGCGCCACAGCTTCGGGTAGTCGAGCGGCCGATGCTCGATCTTGTCCACCACATGCGGCCAGCGCCAGCCCGTGTAGATTTCGTTCAGCAGCGTGCCCGGCGGATAATGCAGCCACGGCGCCGTTGTCTCCTCCGGCTGCAGATAGTCGCCTTCGAATCCAGCCCAACGCTGCAAGGGGTAATGGTGCCAGGCGCGGCCGGCCAAGTCTTCATCCACATGCAAGTCCCCGTGCGTCAGAACGTCAAGCCCGGCGCGCTCCTGATCGCTGATCAGCACGGCCATGCCGTCTTGAAACTTCTCGCGGAAGCGCACGTCGAGCATGCAGGTATCGAGCGGGCGGCCCCACATGCTCACGTCGTACCATCGCGGGCGCGGAAAAGATCCCGTGGTGGTGCTGGGCAAAATCAGGTTGGCGGTTGCAGTGAACATAGGTTCCTCCAAGCGGCGTCGCAGCAGCGGCCGGCGGCCATTGCCCAATGACGGGTCAAACTAACAGGGCAGGGCCGGATAAGTCAAAGGAATTGTCTCGGAGCAGATTCCGCGCTGTTGTCCGGAGCATACCGAATCTGGGGTAAACTACCCGCCGCGGCCGAAGTGAGAGTTTGCGGCAAAGATCGGCAGGCGCGCCTGCGGCCACCTTGTGAGTGACGAAAGGGGAAATCGATGTCTGCATATGTTTTGCCGTTACTGATTGGCGTGCTCGTCGGCCTTCGTTCCATGACGCCCCTCGCTGCGGTCAGTTGGGCGGCTCGCCTTGGCAGGGTTCATCTGGAAAACACCTGGCTCGCCTTTCTGGGATTTGCCTACGCACCGTACATTCTGACTGTGCTTGCCATCGGGGAACTGATCGCTGACAAGCTGCCCAAAACGCCCAGCCGAAAAGCGCCCCCGGGATTCATCGGACGGGTGCTGAGCGGAGCTTTGTGCGGCGCCGCCCTGGGCGCCACGGCCGAAGGACTGATCGGCGGACTCGTGGCGGGTGTGGTTGGCGCCGTCGTGGGGACGTTGGGCGGCTACGAGTTCCGGTCGCGCCTGGTGAGAGCTATCGGCGGCAAAGACCTTCCCATCGCCCTTCTTGAGGACGTCATCGCGATCGGCGGCGCCGTGCTGATCGTCTCCCAGTTTTCATGACCAATGTTTTGCCGAGGTCGCGGCGACGCGCCGCCACCAGCAAGCCGCTACCGCTGAGTCTGTATCCGTCACGACACCATGTATAGGCCACCGGGTATAAGCCACCGGCGGAGTCGTATCGCGGTTGATGGACAGCCCACCGCACCAAAACCATGCCGTGGCTACCCGCTCAAGTCTCAATCGACATTCTGCGTTGGTATCGCCCGAACCGCGGGCTTGTTGGCCCCGATACGGCGGTAACCAGACGATGGCGCCTGGCCAACCCAGAGTTTTCGACATGTTTTTATAAGCGCCTTGCTTTCTTTCACATTCCGGCTTCGTTCGCACCTCTTGGACCTCGTGAGGTTGTTTTCGAGACGTAAACGCCGTTCTGATCGTGCGGAAGATCCTCCCGAGACCTCTGACATGACGGACGTCGCGCAGATTTCGATTGGGTGACCGTCGAATTTCCGACATATTTTTGCAAGCACCTTCTTTTCTATTACATTCCGGCTTTGTTCGCTTGCTCGGGTTCGCCCTAGCACCGCAATCGGTGTTTCCTCGCGGTCAGCCGTGACGGAGACGGTTTCAGGGCCGCCGGGAACCGACATATTCTTGGAACTGCTTTGGCTTCTGTGACATTCCGGCTTCGTTCGTTCGATTTCGAGTACTCTGGGGAGCCTCGAAGGCCGGGTGGTATGGACGGACACCATGGTATGCATCCAGAGCGGGTCCGGTTTGGCGTCGTCCTCGGGCACCGAGGGCCGCGAGTGGCCGGGACCCTGGCCCCACCGCAGCCTCACCGAGATGGTCACGTGCTGCACGGTATTCCAGGACGAGTGCCGTTGGCCGAGGGGCGTACGGGGACCGGCTGATTTGCGGGAGTCAGCGCAGTTGGCAGCCACTAAAGCCCGGGTGCGTTTCGACGATCCGCGAAGTGACATGGCGGAGCTCCCTGAGGCGGCTCAGCCTGCTGAATCTGCGCGCAAGCGCGGCCCGACCCTCGTTTTCAGTCTGGCAGGCGGAAATGGGACAGTGGGTACCGGTGGAACATTTGAGACGGAATATTTTCAAGTAGTTTTTTCTTGGGTTTAGCCTGTGGATAACGGGCGCGGCAAGTCAAGGGGGCCGCTCTGTGAGCAGAATCTGCACACTTTTAAGTTTGCTGCAGTCGCGAGCCCGTAGCTCAAAAGCTATGAAAGAAAAGATCTGGTTCGTGCGCTGTAGCGGCGGTCTGTGACCGCCGAACCGATTGATTGCAAAATGCGGCGGTCATAGACCGCCGCTACAGCCCCAGACACCTACCTACTTCCTCGAACTTGTGGTACGAACCGCCTGTTTCTCGGCGTACATTTGGGCGTCGACGGCGGCGATATCCTGGTCCGGCGACTGACCGGCGCGATGAGCATAGACACCGATGGAGAGGGAGATTCCAAGCAGGCGCTGCCGGTCCCATTCCGCCATCTTCTCCCGCACCCGAGCGAGGACGGCGCTGGCCCCGGACCCGTCCGTTTCGGAGAGCACCAGCAGGAATTCGTCGCCGCCGTATCGCACCACAAAGTCCGAGCCTCGCACACAGGATTTCAGAATATTGGCGGTCTCGGTGAGCACCTCGTCTCCCACCGGGTGCCCGTAGCGGTCATTCACTTCCTTGAAATGGTTGACGTCGCACATGGCGAGCGTCAGCGGCCGCTGGTTGCGTTCGGCGCGGGAGATCTCACCTTGCAGCAGCTCGGTGAGAAAGCGCCGGTTGAAGACGTGGGTGAGGGAGTCAATCATTCCCTCGGAGCGCTCCGTCTCCGCCACCACGCGTTCCTCAAGCGCCAGCAGGTTCAACCTGCGCACCTCGAGTTCCCGGCGGACGAGATACAGGACGAGAAGGACGAGCAGGATCAAAACAACGAATAGCATCGAAGGGGGAAACTTGATTTCGATGGCTTCCTGCCGCCAAAAGCTCTTCCGGCCAAAGAGGCTGGCGGCGCCCCACACCAGAATGAGCACCGCGAGCACACTGATCCAGCGCGTCTGGCGGTTGCGTGCTTCAAGGCGCGCCAGTTCCACCTTCAGGCGTCCCTGCCAGGTAACCGGCGTTGATGCGTCGTCTTTGCGGCGTTTCATGGTGCCAAGTTCGGTGCAAGCGATGCTCTGGCCGGAGGCCTAGCAGTCGGTCGTCAAGCGACAAGTGAGGAGAGGCAAAACCTCGCACTCACAAGAATTTATCTTGCTCGCCATCCATAACTTAGTCAATCGTCGCTACGGGTGCCATTTGAACGACCCGAACGCACTCATTCCCGCGAAGGCGGGAATCCATCGCAGAACTCCTTGGGAAGGAAGGTCAAGAAATGGATTCCCGCCTTCGCGGGAATGACTGCGCCTGGGAGTGTTCCGCCACTACACCGCAACCTTTTCGGCGATGGTCTTGGCTTGAGTAAACAGCAGCAAATAGTCGGGGCCTCCGGCCTTCGAGTCCGTGCCGGACATGTTGAATCCTCCAAAAGGATGGCCGCCCACCATGGCTCCTGTGCATTTGCGATTGAGATAGAGGTTACCCACGTGGAACGACTCTGCGGCCCGTTCGAGCTTGTCGCGATCGTCCGTGTAGACGGCGCCCGTGAGACCGTATTCGGTGTTATTCGCGATCTCAAGCGCCTCGTCGAAGTCTTTTGCCTTGATGACAGCCAGCACCGGCCCGAAGATCTCCTCCTGGGCGATTTTTCCCTGTGGCGGCACGTCGGCGATCACGGTGGGGGCGATGAAGTGTCCCGCAGTCGAAGTCGTGCGGCCGCCGGTGATCAACCGGCCTTCCCGCTTACCTGTCTCGATGTAATCCAGGATCGATTTTTCGGCGCTGGCGTTGACAACAGGGCCCATGTACGTGTCCGGGTCAGCCGGCGGCCCAACCTTGATCTGCTCCACCCGCGCCTTGAGCTTCGCCACGAAGGGTTCGTAGACTCTCTCCACCACGATCGCGCGCGAGCATGCCGAGCACTTCTGCCCCTGAAAGCCGAAAGCGGCTGCCGCGACGCCCTCCACGGCCGCGTCCAGATCCGTCTCGCTGTCGACGACGATCGAATCCTTGCCGCCCATCTCCGCCACTACCCTTTTCACCCAGATTTGGCCGGGCTGATGCTTGGCGGCCAATTCATTGATGTGCAAACCCACGTCCTTCGAGCCCGTGAAGGCAACGTATCGAGTGCGCGGATGGGCCACCAGGAAATCGCCGATCACCGAACCCGCACCCGGCAAAAAGTTCAGCACGCCAGGCGGCATCCCAGCCTGCTCAAGCGCCTCAACGAATTTGTAGGCGATCGCCGGCGAGTCACTCGAAGGCTTGAGCACGACCGTGTTGCCGGCGACGATCGAGGCTGTGGACATGCCTACCGTGATGGCCAGAGGGAAATTCCAGGGCGGGATGACGACACCGACACCAAGCGGGATGTAACGCAAGTAGTTCTTCTCGCCCGACATCGGAACCAGCGGTGGCGGCTGGTCAAGGCGCAGCATCTCGCGGCTGTAGTACTCGCAAAAATCGATAGCCTCGGCCACGTCGGCATCCGCCTCAGGCCACGACTTGCCGACCTCGAACACCATCCAGGCCGCGTAGTAATACTTGCGATCGCGCAGGACTCGCGCGGTCTCCGTGAGCAATCGCGCCCGGTGAACCGCGGGGGTGCGGCTCCAGTTCCTGAAGGACTTGTCGGCCTGGCGGATGGCCTGCTCAGCCAGCTCGATCGTGGCCTTCGAAAACGTCCCCACCACTTGTTCCTTCTGCGCGGGGTTGTACGAGGTCAGCTTGTCGCTGGTCTTGATGCGCTCGCCACCGATCACCAGTGGATATTCGCGCCCGAGCTCGCCTCGGACCTCCTCGATGGCCTCGGCCATTTTGCGGCGCTGCTCCGCGTTGTTGCTGAAATCACTGAGAGCTTCATTCCTGAATTGGGCAGCCGGCATCAGCGAATCCTCCGCAGCCGATCATAACATTTCGAGAGCAGCCGCGCCGAGTCTTCCGTGGACGTAGGTGGACGTAGGGGGATGCAGGGGCGGCCCTTGTGGCCGCCCAATTTGCAAGGCACCCTTTGTGGATGCCATGGGCTGGGCGGCCACAAGAGCCGCCCTACGTCCCCCGATTGGGATCTACGGGATGTAACAGAAAATTCATCGGCAGCTCACAAAAAACCACTTGACCGGTTGCCTAGCGCGCTATACGCTAATTAGGCGAAGCATTGTAAGGTACAGGTAGATCGGTCTCGAGTTGGCGGGGCCGGGCGTGTTCATATAAATTTCAGTTGATGGGTAGTATAGTCTCGAATAATGCTGCGATTAGTTGGCTTGAGCAGAAGGGGGCGCGGCGGTTATCGTGGACGGGAGGTACGTTCCATGTTTAAGAGGCAGAGTCTGTTGTTTTGTGCGATTGGCTGTATCATTTCGGCAGGGTTCGTCTTCGGTGCGGGCTCGGCGATGACGGGCGCTCCGGTTACTCATCTGAGGTCTGCCAGTTCCGTTCAAGCTCAATCACTTCACGTTCACGTTTTGACCTCGAGTGGATACCCAGAAACGCAAAGTGACCTATTCCAATTGGCGAGCGGATCGACGAACGCGTCGCCAGGCAAGGCATCTCCATATCCCAACTGCCCGGGCGGCATAAACCCTGACATTCCTAAACCGCACGAAGGCGGTGGCGGAAAGAAGAAAATGCCAGTCCCCCTCGTAGTTCCGTGCACGCCAAAAGGCGGCGGAAGCGGGACGACGCACAGCTAGCCGCGCGAAAGCTCGGCAGCGTACAAGCTTCCAAGGGGCTCCGGTGCGGTTCTTGCTGGTTCGCGGAGAGCTGCGGAATTGTCGAAGGGGAAATGAATCTCGAGAGGTGCCGCGAGCGGCTATTTGAGCAGAACCTCGGCCTTCTGGGCGATTAGTAGAAATCCTTTTTCACGGGCCTCTTTGCGAAGTTTCTGAAGGTCGGCACGCGCTGCGTCGGGTTGGTCGGCGGCGAGCAGAATCTGGTCAGCGGCCAATCGAGCCTGAAGCTGCTGATCGACGAAGCCAGCTTCTCCGGCTTGTGTCTGCACGTCGGAAAGAATTCGTTGAGCTTGCTCAACGCCTTTTGGACCGCCGGCAGCAGCATCCACCCGGGCCTTTGTAATCGCCGCGATCAAACCCATCACACGGACTTGACTCCTTTCCGCGAGCGAGACGGCTTGGTCGGCGGCCTTGTCGGCTTCAGTGACCTTGCCCTGCTCCAACAGCGCCCTCGCCAGCACCGCCTGACCATAGGCTTCGTCGTCAAGTTGCCCTTCCCGGTGGACTTCCTCAATAGCCGCAGGCAGTGCCGCTTGAGCGTCGGCTGCGCGCGCATCTTCGATCGCCAGTGAGGCAAGATCCATCTGACTCTCGGCAACGTCTCCCTTTTCCCCAAGATCACGCCGCAGGGCTAGGGCTTGTTCGTAGTGCTCGCGAGCTTGGGCCAGGTTGCCCTCTTGGAGTACAACATCGCCGAGGCCTGCCAGGGCATTCGCCAGTTGCCGCTTGGTTCCGAGATCGCGGCAAATTTTGACCGCTTGCTCGTAGTTGGCGCGAGCTTCAGCCAGCTTGCCTTGGTTGTAAAGCACAAGTGCAACATTGATGAGTTCATGCGATCTGCCTCCATGGTCGCCAATCTCATCAAACTTGGCGGCAGAGTCATCATACATTCGCCGCGCCGTTGCGAGATCGCCCTGGTCGTAAGCGACGTTGGCGATATTGTCCAACGCCTTCGCCACTCCTTGCTGGTCACCAACCTGGCGGTACGCGTTCAAAGCTTGCTCAAACATCTGCCGGGCGCTCTCCGGGTCCCCCAGGCGCCATCGCATTCCGGCCACATCATTTAGCGAAGCGGCGACGCCGGCGTCATCCCCGGTCCTGCGGCGTATATCCAGCGTCTGCTCGTATTTTTTCCGCGCTTCGGTGAGGTTACCCTGGTCAGCCAACACGTCAGCAGTTTCCTCAAGGGCGGAGGCCGCGCCTTCGAGATCGCCACTCTCTGCAAAGGTGCGCTGAGCCTCGGCTAAGGCGGTAAGCGCTTGATCCGACCGGCCCAGTCTCCATAGCGCCGTCGCTTCGGCCAGCCGGGCTCGCGCCACCGCAAAGCTTGCTCCCAGCGCACGCGCCCGGTTTTCCGCTCGCACGGCTGCAACCTCCTCGCGCTTGAAGTCGGAAATGGACTCGGCCCAATCCGCTTCTGCGAGATCGATTCTGGGATCTTCGCCGATGGGTGCCGGAAGCTGGCGAAGCGCGGTAAGTGTTGTCTGCACTTCGTCGTTCTTGCCCGCTCCTAGCGCGGCAGCCAGAAGGCCGATGCCGTAATCAACGTTGTCTGGGAAGAGGCTGAACAACGTGCGATAAACGGTCAGAGCTCTCTCCCATTGGTGAGCAAGGCTTCGATACTGCCCTTCCACCACCAACCGCGTTTGGCGCGACAGATTGCCCGACAGATTGAAAGCCTTTTCAGCCTCAGCGCGAGCCTGGGCGTCATAACCGAGCTTTGAGAAAGCCACAGCCAGAACCGAGTGGGCTAAAGGAAACTGGGGGTCAGCGGCCACCGCCTTTTCGAGCGAGGTTCGCGCGCCGACCGAATCAAAAGCACGGAGCTTCTCAAGACCATCCGCGTAAAGCTTAGCAACTTCCGGGCTGGAGGGCAGTTCTGCGCGCACTTCGTCAATCTCGCGACCGGGAACCCCGGCGACGCCCAGCGCCTGGCGGAGACGAGCGCCGGCCCGCGAAACCAGGCCGAACAAGTCCGCCTCGGTTCCTGTTTCCGCGAAGGCAGTCAGTGTCTCGCCTGCGCGGGCTTCTTGCAGCCTCAGGTCCAGCCGAATCTGCCCGCCGCCCTCCCCGCCAGGCTGCTCAACATAGGAGCCAAGCACGACATAGTCTGCACCCAGAATCGCCCGAATCCTGCCTAAGGTGTCTGGGGCCAAACCGTCACGGCCACCCAGCGGAAGGCTCAATTTCAGGCGAGCGATGTTCTCCCCCGGAATGGCACGAAGTTGTTCGCCGGCCGCCAGTTCCGATGTAAGCATCTCAGGCAGCGCTGTGGAAAGCCAACCTGTGTTCTGCTGGGGGGTTAAGCTTCTGAGGTCAAGCACGGCGACCGACGGCCGGGGTCGCACGCTGAAGCTGGCTGGTGGTTCACTTGTGCTGGCGGGCCTGGCTTGGGACATCCGGCGAAACAAATAGACGCCCACAAGCAGCACCAGCAAAGCCAGAATCGAGCCGATTGCCAGCCAGAGGTTGCGCCGTGACCGCTCGCCCTGGCCAGGCTCGGCGACCGTGGGAGCCTCGGGTGCTCGCACAACGGCCCGGGAAACCTCCTCCCAGCTCTCCTGCACGACGGCTGCGAACCTGTAGCCCCGCCGGGGTATGGTCTCGATATAGGTGTTCTCGCCGGAGTTTTTGCCTAACGCTTTGCGCAACGCCGAGATGTTCTGGGTGAGGTTATTCTCCTCAACCACGGTATCCGGCCAGACCCTCTTCATGAGCTCATCCTTCTCGAGAATGTGCCCGGGATTCTCTACCAGCGCGAGAAGTGTGTCGAAAGCCTTTGGCGTAAGGGGAATGGGGGTCCGCTGGTGAAAAAGAAGCCTTTCACCGGTATCGATACGGAAAGGACCAAATTCGTAGAACCGCTTGCCGGTCTGTGACTTAGATGCGTTCACAAAAGATTCACTAAACTTTCAGCACGCCCTAATTACATTCACTCGCCGGAGGCCGTAGCTTGAATGACGGTGACGCACGGTTAGGTGCCAGCGGCTTATGGGAAGAAGCCAATTTTAGCGGATTGAGCGCGGCTCCGCAACGTCGCGAGGATGTTGCGAGACCTAACACTGATCGAAACGACCGGGCGTTCGTAGCCGAAGCAGAAGGAATCTTATGGTCGCCGAAACAGGCCTTCTGGTGATCCTCAACAAGGAGAGTGGAGCCGTAGAAGGCTGGTGTGACGACTTCGAGGAAATGGCAGGAATGTTACAGCCAGGGGCCGTGGCAACAGTTTCAGCGTTTCGGCTCGGACCCATTTATCGTTCTTTCGAGTTGAGTGGCGGAGAGGTGGCGTCAGAATCCAGGACCAGCTTGCGAGGCCATGCGAACGGCGCGCAGAGGCCGGCGTGACCGGAAGGCCGGGTCGCTGGGTCTGGGGAGTGGTAGCAGAGGTTACCAAGTGTTGGAGTCGAGAGTCGAGGATGGGAGTGAGGTGAGAAGGGGGACGGCTTGCCCGCGGCTAAGACCACTGGCGAGCCGTAAATATTACTCTCACTCCCTTCCTCGGGCTTCGGGCGGAAGGTGAGGGGGGAAAAGCCCGAAATCCGTCTAACGAACGCGAAACGTATGAACTACAAGCAGCACTGGTCTAAGGCAAAGCTAAGGGAGGGTGGCAAAATGTCAATCGGTCAAAGAATTCGTCACTTGCGGGATCAGAAAGGCCTTTCGCAAGGTGACATTGAAAGACGTACGGGAATGCTGCGTGGTTATATTTCGAGGGTCGAGCACGGCCACACCGTACCGTCTATTGAGACTCTGCAGCGATTCGCTGGGGCGCTAGATGTTCCTTTGTATCGGCTGTTCTACACGGCTCAGGATGAGGCTCTGCCCGCCGCAGTGGGCGGAAAGCCTCCGGCCACACTCGAGGAAATGGCACAAGCGTCCGGCACAGCAGGATCCGACGCCAGGTTTCTGCTGCAGCTCAAAGACCTCGTGGGACAGATCGTGGAATCGGATCGAGCCTTCCTGCTCGATTGCGCCCGCAAGCTCGCAAGCCGTTGAAGACCAAGGCGTAAGGAATTCGGCCAACTGAGATCGGCCGCCGTACGACGAGTCCTGTACCGTCTGCCTAATTCTTGCTCATTCTCCAGGTCACTTCAAGGCAGACTTCTTGCACCAACAGGTGGGCATACCGGCCCTGACCGTTCTTCAAGGTGCCAGCGGCGCCCGCACGGTGAACTCACCGTGCCGCCAGCTTCGCTAGTCGGCGTGCCGCTTCGTCCAGGGTGGCGTCCGTCTTCGAGAAACAGAAGCGGACCTGCTGACTGCCCGCAGCGGCGGCGCTGTAGAAGCTGCTGCCAGGCACGACCGCCACGCCGATCTCGCGGACCAGGTATTGCGCGAATTCGACGTCATTCGGGAACCCGAAGCCCGAGATGTCGGTCATGATGTAATAGGCGCCGCGGGGCTTGTGGCAGCCAAACCCCGCCACGCTCAGAGAAGCCAGCATAACGTCACGGCGGCGCTCATAATCTGTGGCCAGCCGTCCGTAGTAGTCCTCGGGCATCCGCAAGGCAGTGACGCCCGCCTCCTGTAGGGGCGCTGCCGCTCCAACCGTCAGGAAGTCGTGCATCTTCCGAATGGCGTTGCTTACCTCGGGCGCTGCAATCGCATATCCCACCCGCCAGCCCGTCACGCTGTAGGTTTTGGAGAGAGCATTGAGCGTGATCGTTCGCTCACGCATCCCCGGCAGTGTAGCCATTGATACGTGACGGGCGCCATCGTAGGTCATGTACTGGTAGATTTCGTCGGTTACGACATAAGCGCTGGATTCCAAGACGGCCTCGGCAATAATGCCTAGTTCCTCCCTTGAAAAAACCTTACCGGTGGGGTTGTTTGGGGTATTGAGGATCACGGCCCGCGTCCGGCCGTTTATCGCCGAGCGAAACTCGTCGAGATCAAATTTCCAGTCAGGCGGCCTTAGCTGAACGAACCGTGGCACCGCCCCGCAAATAATGGCGTCCGGGCCGTAGTTTTCATAAAAAGGCTCGAATACCACCACTTCGTCGCCGGGGTCGACGACGGCCAGAAGCGACGCGATCATCGCCTCGGTGGCGCCACAGGTCACGGTAATCTCGCGCTCCGGATCGATCGCGAGGCCCGTGTCGTGCTCGAAACGGTCAGCGATCGCTCGCCGGAATTCGCGCGCACCCCAGGTGATGGCGTATTGATTGATGTCGGCGGCGATGGCTCGCTGAGCGGCTTCCTTCACCTCGGCAGGGGCGCCGAAATCCGGAAAGCCTTGCGCCAGATTCATGGCGCCGTGCTCCAGCGCCAGCCGCGTCATTTCGCGGATTACGGATTCCGTAAACTGCGTGGCCTTATGCGAAATGTGATGTTCGTAGATCGGTGCCAAGACTCCATCCTTTTCGACGAGGTAAGCGTGTGTACTTTCTTCACGCGCGCTTCAAGAGAGCTTCAGAAGATCAAAACCGATGCGATGAAAAGCGTTCAGAGAGGCACAGATTAGCCGTGACGGGCCGGAAAAACATCTCGCCACGACGTTGCTTTCGTTAACTTGAAGGTGCCCGACGCCTGCCTTCGATTTCACAGCACCCGGTCAAGACCTCGAACCGCACGCTTTGAATCTCGGCTTCCCTGCCATCAATTGCCGGTACACCACCTGGTCCCGCAGAACCGTCTGCACGTACGTGCGCGTTTCCGGAAAGGGAATGCTCTCCACAAACGCGGCCGGCTCCGGAAACGAATGACCGTTCAGCCACTGCTTCACGCGGTCGGGTCCGGCATTATAGGCCGCCAGAGCCTGCTCGAGGCTCCCGTTAAATTCGCGGATCATTTCGCTGAAGAACCTGCAGCCCACACGAAGATTATAGCCGGGGTCAAAGAGATTGCCGCTTGCGCGGGGATGACGGCGGTTACCGTGCGGCCCCCGCGTTAGCTCCCTCGCGGTCGGAGGCAACAACTGCATGAGCCCACGGGCACCAGGCCCCGAGACTGCCTTGGGGTCAAATCCCGATTCCTGCCGGACGAGCGCCATCACGAGATAGGGATCAAGGCGGTTCGCGTATGCGTTGCGCCGGACCAGATCCCAGAATGCCTCAGGGTAGAGCAAGCTCCAGATCTCAGCCGGCAACGCGTCGAAATCCAGGTTCGCGTAATTAGGCACCACCCTCTTCGCATGGTACGTCGCCGCCTCATACTCCTGGCGCTCGCGTTCGATTCGCGCCAGAGCCAGCCGCAGATCTGCCGTTTCGCCGCTGCCCGCTGCTTCCTGCAGCCGCAAGCGAAGGTCGTGTTCAGCCAAGTCGGTAAGACTGAGAGCAGCGAGCGTCAGGGCGGGGCGCTCGGACTCATTGGACGGTGTCGATCCACAAAGTCGGGCCTGATCATCGTTATGATCGGCCGCTGAGCCTGCGTGCTCGGCGATGGCGCGAAGCTCAGGCGGCAGGGAAGCGCTTTCCAACGCCGACGAGTCCGAAGCTTTTGCGTGGGCGGCCAGGGGACCAGCGAGGCTCTGCTCGCGCTCGGCAGCTCGCAACGAGTAGTAGTTGCTCCAATAGCGTTGCCGAAGAACCTTGTAAACAGAGACGGCGCCCTCCAGTTGATGCTCGGCCTCATCCAGCCGGCCCAGCCAGTAAAGCGCCGCCGGAATTCTGAAAGATGAGGGATGGTGTCCCACATAGGCCAGAAATCTTCGTTGGGCCTCACCTGTATCTCCCGCCAGATACGCTGCCCATGCCACTTCCCATTCGGCCTTCTCAGCCAACTCTGAGTTCGGGCATGACTCTGTTAACGTCTTCCCAAACGTACTGGCTCGCGGCCAATCCACCTGGCGCAGAAAGAAAAAGGATGCCGAGTCGAGAGCGGATGCGTAAGCGGAGGACCCCAGGTGAATCCGCGCCATCTGGTCAAGCGCCGCCAGCATGGCGCTCTCGTCTCGGGCGCGAGAGTGAGCCCGCACCATCAGCAGAATGCGCTCGGCATCGATGTCTCCGGCCGGCCAGCCGTCGGCGGAAAGATCAGCCAACGCTTCGCCGGTGTGCCCGAGAGCGATAAGGCAGCGGTCGCGACCCAAGCGCCAGGCGAAAGAGGACGCGGCGGTAGGATCATCCTTCAGCAGCGATTGATACTCGTCCAGCGCTGCTTCGAGGCGGCCCACCTTTTCCAAGGCGCCGGCGCGCGTAGTCCGAAGCTCCTCCGACGGCGCTGGGTAGTTCGCTCCCAAACGCAATTGAATAGACTTCAGCAAGGTTGCGGACGGTGCCGCCTCCGATGCTGTGGCGAACTGGTAGTAGACATCCTGCAAAGCGCGCGCGGCTTCGGTGAGTTTGTTGGCCTTCTCGTAAGCTTGGCCTAGCAGGTATTCGAGCGGCGGCTGCTTCTGCAGGGAAGGCGCGGCCTCCAACACGCGAATAGCCTGTTCGGGCTGTCCTGACTGGATCAAGCAGAAGGCGAAAAGGCGTGTGGCGTCGATGCCGAGCACACTTTTCGGAAAGAGGTCCTTGAATTCGGACAACGCGTGGGCTGCAATATCCGGCTGGCCCGCCTGCTGCGCGGCTGCCGCGCGGTAATATTGGGCGAAGTCGGCAAGAGAGAAGCCCGTGGCGGCAGCGCGCTCCAGGTGGTCTAACGCCGGCCCATAGGCTGCCGCCTGATACTCGCGGTAGCCAAGCGCCAGGTAGGCGAGGCCCTTCGATTCGCGGTCGCGCGCTGACTCAGCATAGCGCTCGAGCGGAGCCCAACCGGGCCTGGTGTCAGCTCGCGCCGCCAACATCCGGAGTTCAGGGGGCACCAGCAGCGTGGGACGAGAATGCGCAACGGGCGCTTGAGTTGTTGCCGTGCCGGCGTCCGCCCTTGCGAAGGCGAAGATCAGCAAGGCCGCAATCGCACATCTCTTCAGCATTCCCCCGCGCCTCAGTGCCCCCCTCACTTCACCGCCAGTACTTCCCGCCAGCCCGAGCGCGTAAGAAACGTCTTCACACTACCGGTTGGAATGAGGCGGTCGAGCTCACGGTTGCTCAGCGCGGGATAATCAAACGGCTTGCTGCCCTCGCGTACCCTAACCAAATCGGTAAGGCCTTCCATGCGCCAGTCCGGATCGGCGCCCTTTTCCAAGCGCGGCTCACGGAGCATGCAGAACAACACGCCCCCCGGCGCCAGCAGCCCGTGAAAGCGCAGCGCGACTTCGGCAACTGCGTCGTGCGGGACCAGGTCAAGCAAATGCCAGCAGAAGATTGCCGAGAGCGAGGCAAGGGGAACTTCGGGGATTCCGGTGAGCAAGGCTTCGGTGCGGAAGACGGGCGTCTTGCCCGAGCGATCCCAGAGCACCGGCTCGCGCTGGTCCAAACCGGAAATCAGATCGCACCGGTAAAGCTTGCCGCAACGTTTAAGCAGTGCTTGTACCGTGGCCGAGTGCAAAGGACCACAATCCATCACCCGCGGCTGCGGAACGTCTTCAAAATATTGCCAGAGCCAGCGCAGGGCAAAACTCGGAAAGGATGCACTATTAGGCTCAGCACGCGAGTCTGAGCGGCTGGGTCTTACGAGCATCGTTCGGTGCCGTCTAAGCTCAAAGGTGCGTATAGGCCCAAAGAAAAATGGGGCAAGGCTGGAAGCGGGGGAAATCCCTCCTTCAAAACACCGGAACTCTTCGTGCTCCTCAGGCTGCTGGGACGCGCAATCCTAGCCTAATTATGTACGAGGCACGTCCCGGCAGACCTTGCTGCCGCCCACGCCTTACTTCGCGGCCACAGCCTGGGAGCGCAGAGGCTCACGCAGCGGCTCGGTGCGACCCTCGCGCAGGATCTCGATGCTTCCTTTGAAGTAGGCCCCGTCCTCGATAGCGACCCCAGCCGAAACCAGGTCCCCGGTGACGTTGCCGGTGCGTCGAATGTCGATTTTTTCGCGCGCCGTCACTTTCCCGGTCACCGAGCCGTGCACCACCACGTGCCGGGCCCGGATTTCGGACTTCACCTGGCCTTGCGCTCCGACCGTGACGGTGTGCTCGGCCACGTCAATGGTGCCTTCGAATTGGCCTTCCACCACGAGATCTTCTTTTCCGGTGAGCTCTCCTTTAAGAGCGATCGACCGGCCTAACACGGAGGCTGGCTGGCCCCCGACGTTCGCGGGAGTCTGGCGTGGGGTTGTGTCGGACATACGTTTCTCCATTCGAAGGGACTCGGACGGCGAAGAAAATGCCAAGTCCGGCTTTAGGCCTAGGTCTGAAATAGCGTTTGCAGTTGCGCTCACATCCAAACTTCCGTTAGAACCCTCCGGTGTGGGAGGGCGAGGTTTTTTTTCCCATAGAGGCATAAGTCCCGTCCTGTTGACGCAGCTCTTTCGCGGATAGCTGAGCTTCGTGTCAACTGCATATTAACCGTTTTGCACAGCCAGCGCAACTTTCTGTCAGTGCCATCGGGTTGCCCTTGTGGCATCCGCACCGACGACACCTCACGCGGGACCCCGTACAACTGTAACACGACCGGCGAGTCTGAGTAAGGCGCTCTGCGTCGGGGCGCGTCGGGGCTTCATTCACGACTCGCTTTCGAGAGCGACGAGCGCGTGCAGCGCAGGGTCCGCAGCCACGCAGCATAAACCCTTGGCCATCATTAACATCGTGGGATAGAAGAGTTAAGTCCCTTATTTATCATCAACATCGTGGGATAGAAAATTTGACCCTTTGTTTTCAACAATATCGTGGGACTCTCCTTCATTTTCGATGTTCAAAAATTCCCCGGTTCCCCAAAACGACGGAGGCCTTCCGCTTGTTTCAGCCCATGCTTCTCGTATCGCCAAACACAGCCTTCTCCATCTTGCGGGCCGCCGCAACTCAATCAAGTGCTCGCCTCCTGTGTAGCACGAATGGCGGAAGGTGTCAAGTCAATCTTACTAATGTATTTCAGACACAGTATAGCGTTCAAGAATAGGCTACATGCGATGTCTCACAAGGGACGCTATTCCGCTTGAGTAAGGGGACGCTGGTGGCGACGACATGAAAGGCGATGTCTTCGCCACCCGGCGGACCATCCCTCGGGCCACGCGAAACAGATTCGCCAGCGGTCATTGATCACGGTCCCGTCATCATCGGCGAGCAGCAGGGTGTCTGCACGGGCTTGAATTCCATGGTTTCCACGCGGGTCAGATTCGGGTCATAGAGATTCAGTTGCCATTTGCCGTCGCGGCCGATCTTCGGGGGCTCGGCCTTGTATCCGCGCTCCGTCACCGTTTTGAAGGACTGCTGAACGCTATCGACCCCCAACGCCAGATGATGCATCACGCCCAACGTCTTGGGCGAGGGGTTGTTCACGTTGAGCATGTACTCCAGCCAGTCGGTGCCCTCCGGGACCCGCATATCCACCCAATCGGTGCGGTCGTCCTTCATGCCTCCATACCACATCACGCGGAAGTCCAAAACATCCTTATAGAACTTGTCGGCGGCCGCCCGGTCATGGACGGTGACGCCCACATGAATGATGTGCTGAGAGATGCGAGTATCCGGCAGAAACTTGCCGAAATTGTGGCTGTGCAGCGAGCCCGGCAGATACTGGACGAATTCCACCGAATGGCCGTCGGGGTCTTTCACCATGAAACTCAAGTTGCCATCCCGGCCGGGTTTGACCTCAGCCGGCACCGTCACGCCGCGCGCGGCGAGATAATTGCGCAACCGGGCCGCGTCCGTGGTCTCAAAGGCAATATGTGAAAGACGGTCTTCGGTGGGACTTTGGAGATCGGGAAAGATTTCGACGTACTGATGGTCGTTGACCTTGAAATAAGTCAGCATCAGCCCGCCGCCAGGCTTATCGAGCGTGAAGGGCTCCTCGAAACCGAGCACATGACCATAGAATTCGCGCGCGGCGGCGAGGTTATCCGTCTTGAGTCCAATGTGGGCGACGCCGACGATCGGTGGACGTTCGACGCCGGGTTTGGGTGCCGGTTTCGATGCGGCTGCACCGAACACCTTCAGACTGGAGGCTGGAATCAACAGCAAGCTGGCGAGCAGGGCGGAGGTAACTCTCATGACACAGAGATTGTGCTCTCGCCCAACGCGCCGGTCAAGGAGAGGGCATGCAAAGGTGGCACGGGCATCCCGTTCGCTTCGCTCAGGGCGGGCCCGCCCGTGCCTGGAGGTTCGGTATTGATGGGCGCGTAGGACTCGTCCGCTGAGCAGAACGCGCATGCTGCGAACGGCCATGGGATTCCAAGACCGTCATTCCCGCGAAGGCGGGAATCCACCAGCTTCAACACCGACTTCGCAAGGCCACAGGAGTTAGGCGCTGGCCCCTGCTAACCCCTTAGCTTCTTCGCCTTTTGCGATAGGCGCGTCCACCAGGTTGCCCCACTCCGTCCAGCTTCCGTCGTAGTTGCGCACTTTGTCGAAGCCGAGCAGATACTTCAGCACAAACCAGGTGTGGGAGCTGCGTTCTCCGATGCGGCAGTAGGCAATGACTTCCGGGCTCGAACTCACCCGCTGATAAAGCTGGACAAGCTCGTCGTATGACTTGAAGGTGCCGTCTTCGTTGGCAGCTTTGGCCCAAGGGACGTTCAAAGCGCCTGGAATGTGGCCGCCCCGCTGCGCCGTCTCCGTCATGCCGGGAGGCGCGATCACCTTGCCCGTGAACTCGTCAACCGAGCGAACATCCACCAAGCCGGTCTTCCTGTCTTCGAGGGCCTGAAACACGCGATCGCGGCGCGCCCGCACGGATTCATCAGGATCACTCGCCTGGTATTGCGTCCGCGCAGGATTCAGCACGAGGGTGGTGAAAGGACGGCCCTCAAGCTCCCACTTCTTGCGGCCTCCGTTCATCAGCCGGGCGTCGGCGTGCCCAAAGTACTTGAGTTGCCAAAGGGCGTAAGCCGCAAACCAGTTGTTGTTGTCACCGTAGAGCACCACCGTGGTATCCGGAGCGATGCCTGACTGGCTGAGCAGTTGCCCAAATTCCTGCTTGCCCAGCAGATCGCGGCGGACGTTATCCTGGAGCTGTGACGTCCAGTTCCAGCCCACGGCGTTCTGAATGTGACCCTTTTCGTAAGCCGTAGTATCCACGTCCACTTCCACCAGACGCACTTTGGGATCGCTCGCATGCTCCGCGACCCATTCGGTGCTCACCAAAACCTCGGGATGCTTGTAATTGCCCATGTAAATCCTCCTATTTGAGTTTCACTGAAAGAAAGAGCTTAAGGACGAAGCTCAGCGCTATGCAGGCTTCAACAGCAGCAGAAACAGAGAGCGGATAGCCGCGTGGCGGTGCCGGACCGAGTTGCGACAGAAACCCGCATGCCTCTTTGTATAGCACACGAGGCAGACAATGCGCAAGCCGGTGCGGTGCGGGTTTTCCATTTGAATGCCCCGAACGCACTCATTCCCGCGAAAGCGGGAATCCATTGCAGAGTGCTTGGAAAAAGGAAGTGGATTCCCGCCTTCGCGGGAATGACGGCGTTCAATGGATTCCCGCCTTCGCGGGAATGAAGGCGTTCAATGGATTCCGCTTTCCAGGGAATGACGACGCCTCGGAAGGGGTTCCGCCCACCGAATGACGCCAGTACCCGCAATCCTCTGTGCCGGGCAATCGCCCAGCTCGGCTGTGGATCTCTGCGCAGTTAGGCCAGCTTGGTGAGCGGGAGTGATGAATCAGGAAATGAACTTGTATCCCACGCGATGGACCGTGATGATGTGGCGGGGTTCGGAGGGAGAGTCCTCGATCTTTTGGCGCAGCTTGGCGATGTGGTTGTCCACCGTGCGGGTGAAGGGATAGTTGTCAAGCCCCCAGACTTCATCCAGCAACTGCTCGCGCGTCACAGTTTCTTCGCGGTGTTGCACGAGGAAGTGCAACATTGCGAACTCGCGCGGTGAGAGGTCAAGCGCCGAGCCCGCCTTGGTGGCCAGGTGCTTGCGGAAGTTCACTCGGACGTCGCCGAACTCGCACGAGTCCAGATCCGTCACCTGGCCGCGCGAGCGCCGCAAGGCGGCCCGCACGCGCGCCAGAACCTCGCGCAGGCCGAACGGCTTGGTGATGTAGTCGTCGGCGCCCACTTCGAGCCCCACTACCTTGTCCATTTCCGCGCTCCGGGCGGTGAGCATAATGATGGGCGTTTCCATCCCCCGGCGGCGCAACTGGCGGCACACGTCCAGGCCGTTCATGCGGGGAAGCATGACGTCGAGCAGGATCAGGTCCGGATTCTCGCGCCACGCGGACTCCACGCCCGTTTCGCCGTCGTAGGCGGCGCACACCTGGTAGCCTTCGTACTCGAAGTTGTCCTTCAGACCCATCACCAGGTCAGGCTCATCCTCGATGATCAATACCTTGGGCAACGAGTTCTCCTTCGGGTTCCATTTCGACGGACTCGCCGGGCGGCTCGACGGGAGCGGGTAACGCGATGGTGAACCGGCTCCCTTTGCCGGAAGCGCTTTCTACCGATACGCTGCCGTGGTGCGCCTCCACGATGTGTTTGACCAGGGCCAGTCCCAGCCCGCTTCCTTTGGTCTCATGGACCAGGCCGGTGCTGACGCGGTAGAACTTTTCGAAGATGCGCTTCTGTTCCGACACGGGAATACCGATGCCGCGGTCGGCCACCTCCACCAGCGCCATGGACCCCGCCGTCCGCACCGTCACGGTAATCTGCCGCGTTTTGTCGGAGTACTTCACGGCATTGTTCAGCAGGTTCAGGATCGCCTGCGAAATCGCATCCGGATCAGCGTGCACGCGGAGAACGCCCGGCTCAAAATCAGTCACCAGTTCGAAGCCGCCGGCGCGAATCTGGTACTCGTAGCTTGCCACCACCGCCCGCGCCACCCCCACCAGATCCACACTCACGAAGCGGTATTCGCGGCTGCCGGCCTCGATGCGCGAGAAATCGAGAATGTTGTCGATCAACTGGGACAGGCGGCGGCTCTCGTGATGGATAATGCGGTAATACTCCTGCGCTTTTTCGCTGGTCTTGGCGCGCCCCAGCTCGAGGGTTTCCGCAAAAAGCCGGATGAGGGCGAGCGGTGTCTTCAATTCGTGCGAAACGTTGGAGACAAAGGTCTGCTTCACCTCAGCCAGCTTTAGCTCGCGCACGGCGGCGCGCACGATCAGGGCGATTCCCGCCAGCAGCACCGCCGCCACCAGCGCCGTAAACCAAACCCCTTTTTCGAAGCTGGCGCGCGCCAGCGCATCAATATCCGTGGTTCGAAATCCCGCCGTCGCCTCCCACTGCGGAAAAACGGGCGCCAAACTGGCGCGCGCCGCCTGGTGCGCCAGGCCCGGCGCGCTCGAGAAGATTGGATTGCCTTTCCGGTCTAGCACCTCAAGCACAAGGTCGGCGGCGGCCGGACCGTGCATGTGGTTGTGAGACAAATTCGACACCAACTGCGGAAGGTAGTGTTGCCGCACCTCCGCCATGTTCAGCCGCATTCCGACGAACCCGACCTCCCGGCCGCTTCCGGGCTCGATGAGGCAGTAGCTCACGTACGCGGCCTCGGTGGTGGGGAACGTACCCTCCTGCCAGTAGCAAAAGCGGCTTCGCGCTCCTGGGGGAGTGGCCCCAAACACCAAGTCCCCTTTCTCATGCGCCGCAATCGCCTCCTGGATGTCGGGAAGTTGGCACCACCGAGACTTCGGCAATTGGTACATCTTGTCTCGAGCGTAAACGTAGGCGACGCTGTCGCACTCCGACTTAGGATCGTTGAGAACCAGAAAGATCTGCTTGATTTCCGGACGCCTCTCGAACAGATCCTCGGCGAACGGCTGCGTCCAGGGCGCCTGCTTCTGCACGAAAAACCTGGGTGGCACCGGGAGCAAAACCTCTTCCGCCACGCGCTCCATGTCGCCTTGCACACTCCAGGCCACGCCCTCGGCCGCCTCGCGCAGACTTTCCTGCACGGCGATCCGGGTTTCATGTTCCACGGCAGAAAGCGACCGGTACTGAAACACCAGGAGAACAACGGCGGGCAGGAGCACCGCCAGCAGCGCCAGCGCGATGAGGCGCACGTGGGAGAGAGGAAGGTCCTTGCGTCGTCTCAGGAGAGCCCAGGTCACGAAAATGTCCTCTTGCCCAGTCAGTATAGCCTTTGGACGCGCCCGGCGCTCATTCCGAGTTGTCTCGCATTTGTAAAAAGTTGTAACGCCGGTCCTGGAAAGCCTGCGTAACGCCCGTGGATTTCCGCTTCGCCGGGAATGACGGCGTTGGAGAAAGCTTCGAGGCCCAACGATGTCAGCCCCACGGAGGCGGGCGACGCCGTTGGATTACGGGCTCTACTCAAACCCGTCATTCCCGCGCCGGCGGGAATCCATTACGTATTTGCACCCGCGAGCGGAATCCACGAGTTTTCACACACTCCAGCCGTGACAACTTTTTACAACTTCGTTGCACACCCATGGAGACTGGGATTCCCGCTGGATGACAATCTGACATGGAGCCGGTGGAGGCAGGAGCAAATGAATGAATGACAGTCTTGGGAGCCTAGCCACTGACGTGCGTCTGGAGCATGACCTCATCGCAGGCGCTCAGGCGGGAAACGAAAGCGCATTCGCGGCGCTCTTTGAAAAGCACAAGCGAGTGGTGTACTCGCTCTCATTGCGCATTCTCCGCGTCCCTGCCGACGCCGAGGACGTCACTCAAGACGTCTTCCTGCTGCTTTTTCGCAAGATATCCATGTTTCGCGGTGAGTCCGCCTTCTCCACGTGGTTGTACCGGCTCGCCACCAACGTGGCCCTTTCCCGCCTGCGCCGGAGCGACATGAAGAACCGTTCCTGGGAAACGGAAGACAGCCGTGCCGGAAGGGCATCCGAGGTGAGGGCGGGCGCGCCAGACCCGCGGCTTCGACACTGTGTGGACCGCCTCACGCTGGAGCAGGCTATCTCCGGTTTGCCGTCCAACTACCAGTCGGTCTTCGCGCTCTACGTGGTGCACGGGTATAAGCACCGCGAGATTGCGAAGATGCTGAACTGCTCGATCAGCAACTCAAAGTCCCAACTTCACAAGGCCCGCCAAGTACTGCGAGCGAAGTTGCGATCCCAGGCGAGCAAACGCACCGTGCTCCGTGCTGGGCGCCGCCCTCTTCAGCAGAACGCGCTACAAGTTGCTTGACCCTGCCATGGCATGGGTCCCAGTGGAAGCCGTCCCACCTGAGACGCAGTGTTGCCGCTAGAATGTGCGAGGCGTAGCGCGTCTATCGTGGCGTCGGCGTTGTCGAGCGCACAAGCTGCGCTTCGAGGACAGCCGCCATCGCCGCGCGCAGTTCCGCCCGCCGCACAGGCTTTGTGACAAAGGCGGCTGCACCCTGCGGGCCGCCATCAAGCGCACCGCATCGTTCACCCGCACCAGTCAGCAGAATAATGGCGGTACCCGCCAGGGCGGGGTGCTGCCGCACCCTCTTCGCCAAAGCGAAATCATCGGATTCGAGCAGATGCGCGTCGCACAGCATCAGGGGAATGGGAGCCCCGGCGCGGGCTACGCTTTCGAGCGCCTGCAGAGCGTCTTCTCCGCTGTCAACGACTGCGGGTCGCATCTCCCATCCTGCCAGCGTGTCGCTCAGGATGCGCCGGCTGGTCGCGTTGTCATCCGCCACCAGCACCGGCACACCCTTGAAGCCCATCAATTCGGAGGGCCGGAATCGCTCAATCTGAGGTTTGCTCACGCCAACGGGAATATTGAAGTGAAACTGGCTACCGCATCCAAGGTCACTCTCTACCCACAGGCGTCCCCCCATCATTTCAACCAGGCGCGAGGATATGGTGAGGCCCAGCCCTGTGCCGCCGAACCTGCGAGTGGTAGAAGCATCCGCCTGAGTGAAAGCCTCGAAGATCAGGCGTTGTTTTTCCCGGGAAATACCAATACCGGTGTCGCGAACGACACAGTGCAGCGTGATTTGGTCACTCGACGCGGAGTCCATCGCCGCTTGAATCCCAATTTCACCCGCGTGTGTAAACTTGATGGCGTTGCCGATCAAGTTGACAAAGACCTGCCGAAGCCGGCCAGGGTCACCGATAAGCATCTCGGGCACCGCGGGCTCAACCTCACAAGTTAACTCCAACCCTTTTTGATGTGCACGCACGGCCAGGCTCCGGGCACTCTCTTCCAAAGTGTCCCGAAGGTTGAATTCGATGACGTCCAATTCCAGCTTTCCAGCTTCGACCTTGGAAAAATCCAGGATGTCGTTAATCACGACCAGCAGCGCATCGGCCGAACTTTTCACCATGCCGAGGTATTCCCGTTGCTCGGAAGTGAGCTGGGTATCAAGACAAAGCTCGGTCATGCCAAGAACGCCATTCATCGGCGTCCGGATCTCATGGCTCATGTTGGCCAGAAACGCGGTCTTGGCTTGATTAGCCGCGTCAGCGGTTTCTTTAGCGCGCTGCAACTCTCTTTGAGCGCGCGTCCGTTCGGTAATATCGTGGAAGGCCCACACCCGCCCGACCGATCTTCCGTTCACTCGATGGGGCTCGGAATGGCGCTCGAATATTCGCCCGTCGCGAAACTCGATCACCTCGTCACTGGTGACTTCGGCGCCGGCGTAAATTTCGCGTACCCGGGCCAGAAAGGCTTCGGGTTCCTTAAGCTGCTTCAGGATGTGCTGAAGCAGACGGTCGTCATCGCGAGCATCCATCAATGAGCGAGGAATGGCCCACATGTCAGCAAACTTGTCGTTCGCGGTTACAACCTTTTGGCGCGAATCCACTACCAGAATGCCGTCGCCGGTGGCGTCCAGTGTGCTTCGGATTATCCCCGTCTGCGCCTGTACGCGGCGGCGCAGAATCGCCGCCCAAGCCAAGGCTGCCAAAATCGCTACGCCCAGAAGTCCACCCAGCGCGAGCGCGCGCTTGACCGTCCACCAGCTCGGCTCTTCAAGGACCACGAGATCCCCGGCAGTGCCAAAGCGAATCTTGAAGGCGGTCGGCGTTCCGTTGACGTCGGTATCCACCACGCAGACGCCCGTGACTTCAAGAAGGGTTCCTTCCCGAAGGGAAGCCAGGGCCGGAGCAGGCGAGTCAGTTTTCGAAGTGGCCCTAAACACGGTGGACCCCTGACGCAGCACCAGGACTTTCTCATCGGGAGTCAGTGCGCTGTGCAGTAATCGTCCTTTGATCTTCACCAAACCCGAGTCAAATTCCCCATGGAGCGCCTGCTCGGCTGTGACCCGGGCCGCAACGGGTACCGGGCCGGGTCCGACGACCTGGAAGACAGAATCCTCCAAAACGGGATGGCGGTCCACGACCCCCAGAAAGCCGAAGACTTCCACGCGGTCTCCCCGCTTCAGGGGCATCTGCTGCTGACGTCGGATGTACAGACCGCCGGTGGAGTCGGTCACGTACACAGAGCCATCCGGCGCCTCAAGCGTCACGACGCCGCGCACGTGCACGCGATGGCCGCCCGGCTGATTGAGACTGAAGCGCTGCAATTCGGCGATGGGGCGCGCCGGCAGGGACGTGGAATCGGATGGTGCGGGCGAGAGCACGCGAATCTGCTGGAGGTTCGGCACGTAGAGCATGAGCCCGATTTGCTGGTTCAGTGCGTTGCGGATGGCGCCGCAATTGCCACGGATGAGAACCTCGGAATCAATCAGCCGCTCTGGAACACCTGATGGGAAGTCGGGAATCTGGGCCGTAACCAGCCCGCCTTCGGCGCCGACATCAAGGAGCAAGTTGTGTGAGTCGGGGTCGATGGCCGCGGTGCGCACAATGCCTCTGACCTCAACCCATTGACCGTCCTCATGGGTTGACGCCATTTGCCCAAAGGTTACTCGGGGCGCCGGAGGTAGAGGAGTTGTTCCCAACACGCGCCAACGCGGGCTGCCGATCTGCGGGGCGAAATCCGGCTGCTCCGTAACCCCTTCGAGCTCGATCAAGTCGCCGGGCCGCAAGGCGGAGGCGCCTTGGGGCAGGTCAACCCAAACTCCGCCCGTGGAGTCGTGCAGGAAAAGGTCCGGCGGTGAGCCGCCATAGCGGTAGGTCACCACGCTCCTGAGGCGCACGGGGTAGCCCTTCACCGCCTCCGAGCGGCTCAGTTCCAGAACCTGCTTGACGGTGGTGAGGACCGGTAATTGAGCGCTCAGGGCGAGACCCGGTGATGCCAAACTGCTGAGGGCGAACACCAAACTGATCAGCCGCAGCCCGGTGGCAAGCCTCGCACACCCGCGCGACGGCGGGGCTCCTGGGTAAAGCTCCGTCTCGCCGATCGTGCTATGGACCGCCAACATTACGGTGTAATCCGGTTGGGGCAATCGCGCCTGGGGCGGATTGCCGCGAACAGCGAGAGCCTCAAAAACACACAGCCGCACCGGCTGACACTCTCACCCAATGCTTATCGGTATGCCGCAGGCGCATCTTGAGGAAACGTTCGGGTGGGCGGATGGCTGTTGCGAGTGAGGGCCGTGCGCCACCCGGCGGCACTTGCAGGGGACGGCGGGCCGTCCCCAGCGGTAGGGCAAGCCCTATTCCTGAAGTTTCTACATTTCTGAGGCCCGAAGGGCCGCGGGTGGCGCCTACGTCGTCGTTTGATGTAGGCGCCCCACCCACGTTTCGGCCGGCTGGCGCACATCGAAGATGTGCGAGGGGACTCAAGGCTCCAGCATGGTGATCAAAGTATGCGCTAGCGGGGCTGGTCCGCAGAATCAGGAGGTACGTTGGGAGCGTTCTTCAAAAACCTCATCAGTCCCGCTCCGGTGGCGCTTCCGGCGCGACTCTTGAAGAACTCGGCGGCGGTTTCCACCGCTCCGACTTTCTCGGCCACGGCGGCCGCGATCCACTGGTTCAGCGACACACCGTCCTCCTTGGCCAGCCGTTGGGCGGCCCGCTTGACGGAGAGAGGGAGCTTCAAAGGATAGGTTGCCTTGCTCATGATCTCACCTTTCGAAGCAGCTCCGCCGGGCTAACAACCGCTATCTTGAACCGCTCACCTGCCGCGGTGAAGTCCCCAACGTTGTAAGTCACCAGCGCATCAGCCCGACCGTTCACCGCCGCTTCCAGCACCATCTCGTCGGCTGGATCGCGGCCCTGAGGGCGCCACTGAAAATGAATGTCAACCGGCTCAATCAAGGCTGCCAATTGGGCGAGGAATTCGTCGATCTCCTCGACGGTCAACCCGTGAGCCAAACGCTGTTCGGGGCGCTTGAGTACCTCTTCATACTCGAGGAACAGGGGCGGTGTGGCGAGAATCTGTAAGCGCCGGCTCGCCACCAGGCGCAAAACAGCGTTTGCCGCCCCCAAACGGCTGCGCAGGCCCGTCACGACGACCGAAGTATCCAGAACGATCCTTCGTATCATCGACACACTATAGAGTGTAACATCCCATGGGATGTGTCAAACTCAGTGGCTCCTCGGGCTCTTCGGTAGGGGTGTCATTTGCTCAGGGGAACGCGCAGTCATTCCCGCGAAGGCGGGAATCCACTTCCTCTTTGATACTTCTTTCCAGGGACTTCTAGAATGGATTCCCGCTTTCGCGGGAATGACTGCGTTTGGGCGTTCGCGGGTGGCGCCTACCTCACGTGTGAAAGTTGACAGCGGGGGGATGGAGTTGTACAGTTTAACAGTTGAACTCACTTCAGGGTCGCTCGCCGATGGACATCGTTGCTGTAAAAACCAAATTCCAGATCGTAATACCGCAGCGCATCCGCGAGCGGGTTGGTGTGGACGTTGGCGATCTGCTTGAGGCGCGAGTGGAGCGCGGCAAGATCACCTTTACCCCCAAAAGGCTCATTGACCGGCACCTAGCTGAGGGCCTTGACGACCTCAAGCACGGCCGCACCCATGGCCCCTACTCGACGGCCGAGGAAGCGATTGCCGCCCTCGAGTCTCGCACCGGGAGCCGCGCGAAGAAGCTCCGTCCGTGAGACTCCGCTTCACGGAGAAGGCCGATCGGGACTACGCCGCCCTGCCGGCTGAGGTCCGCAAGGCCTTTGCGAAACAACTCCGTTTTCTTTTGACGAACCTTCAACACCCCTCTTTGCACGCCAAGAAGTATGACGAAAGCGCCGATCTGTGGCAGGCTCGCATCAGGTCGGCCGGATTGGCTCCGCAAAATCGCTTTCCAAACGCGGCAGCATGGGGAGTAATGGCGGGAAGTCCGGTTTTTCTGAACGGAAGTCGATTGAAGAGCTCGCGGCGCAGCAAGGCGTAAAACCGACCAGGCTCGAGGACATCCTCGGCAAGGGCGCCGATTTGTGGAAGAGCGACGAAAAATTGGAACAGTTCGTCGAGGATATTTACGCCCGCCGGTGCGAAGATCGCGAACTTGCCAAATTGTGAGCACCCTCCTGCTTGATACCGACGTGTTTTCCTTTCTGTTCAAGCACCACCCTCTGGCTGATGCTTACGAACCCCACGTGAAAGGACACACCCTGGCAATCTCGTTCATGACCGTGGCCGAGCTCTATCCGGGGGGCGTATCGTGCCGGGTGGGGCGCGAAAACAGCTTGCGCGCCTCGAATCCCGGATGGCGGCCTGCGTGGTGGTACCTTCGAGCCATGGGATTAGCAAGAAGCGGGGGGAAGTGCGCTTCATCCGCAGAGCGCAGCCGATATCGCCCGAAGACGCGTGGATGGCAGCGACAGTACTCCAACAGGGGTACCCTCTTGTAACTCACAACTCCAGGGATTTTCACGGCATACCCGGCCTCGCCTTTTGGACATTGGTCGGAATGCGCCCCCTGGCCGGCGGGTGAACGGTTTCGTGCAAAAGCGTCCGTAAACTAGCCTACATCTTAAGCGCTAAAGCCTTGACATCGGAACCCGTCTGTGATAGGCTCAAAAGTGGATGAAGGCGGTCTGGGAGGCGGGCGCGCATTTCTCTGCGCGATGGCAGGCGCGCCAGGGAAGGGAAATGCGAATTTAATCGGTGGACAAATTGGAAGCCGGTTTCCGGGTGAGAGAAAGAGAGGCGATTAGGTTAGCCGGATGACAGCCAGGAAGAGGTCCAGGTTCGGGATGGGCGACCGCAGCAACTTATTGTGGGTATGGCACGCTGGAGGGAAAGGCGGCGGCGGTTACACAACTGTTAATCAGAGGCTTCGCGAAAAAAAGATACTAACCAAAGCCAAGAGGTCTTTTAGAATGACGCGATTACAGATTTGGCCGTCGCTGCCAAAGCCAAGAAGTCATGTGCAATCAACAACTTGGTGGCTTTGTGTAAATTTTACACAAAGCCAAGAAGTCTTTTGGAATCAGCGTCGGTAAAATTTGCACAAAGCCACTTTTTGGCGGTAAAAAGGCTCGTTTTGTAAAGCGGTATTTCGCGGCGCCAGACTCATGGCTTGGTTCCTTCGTCACCGAGCCAGTTTGAGTTCGAGCAGCGTCAACGTGAAGGGCTTGAAGGAGAAGTCAAACGACCCGCCGCTGAGCGCCGCCGCCCGGCTGCTCACCGACAGGCGCTGAGGGTTGTCGCGGCTGTTCATCACTTCCGCCGTCAGGCCATGTTCATGATCTTCCAAGGTGTAGACGACGCCGAGCGCCACCGGCGCCGGGAAGCCATCGAGGCGGAAGTGGACAGGCATTGCCCGCGGTGTCGCGTTCACGGAATAGATGCGCAACTCTTTGCCGTCTGCGCTCAGGGTGGCGCTGATGTCAGGTTGCTGCTGCGGCCAGGTCTGTTGCGGCGCCCTCGCCACCTGCAACGGGTAGGTTCCTGCGGCTCGCGAGTAAAACTTCTGGGCGTAATACGCGGGCGACTCATAGATCCAGCCCGGTCCCGTCACCACGAACCCGGAGCCGAAGCTGTCGGCGAAGTTGGAGCGATTGCCGATCTCCACCAGGTCGGCATAGCGCTGGAGCAAGTTGAGGTAGCGGGCAACGCTGAGCCCGTTGGCCAGCGTCTGCAGCATGCCGCGCCGCAAGCCCCAATCGCCGGCGGTGGTGTTCCATTCCGTCACCGCCACGCGAATGTCCTTGCCGCCGTTCTGCGCGATCCAGTCTTGCAGGTTTTTGAAGCTCTCGTTCTCGTGTGCCAAGTCGTCAATCTCGTAGTGGTGGGGCGCGAGGTAATCAAACGCAGTCCCGGCCGCGGCCAGCAGACTGGGGGTGGGGAACGACGAGATCAGCTTAATCGACGGGTCGGCCGCCTTCATGGCCTCGGCGAACGAGCGCACGGTGGTGTTGTAAGCCGTCACGTCTACCTCATTGCCGATCTGCCAGTACTTCACGCCGTACGGCTCGCGATGGCCGTTCTTGGCGCGCAGCGCGCCCCAATGCGTTTCGGGTCCGCCGTTGCAATACTCAACCTCAGCCGCGGCGTCCGCGGGCGTCTTGCCGGTCCAACGCACGCAGATGAGCGGCTCCGCGCCCACGTGCTTGCAAAGCTGAACGAACTCGTCGATGCCCACGAAGTTTTCTTCCAGACCACCCCAGACGGTGGTGAAGGGCTTGCGCTCATCCCAGGGTCCGACGCCGCCCTCCCAGTCGTAATCCTCAGTGGTGCTCCCGCCGAACCGAATCACGCCGGGATGCATGGCCGCGAGCGCCGACATCACGTCGGGACGCCAGATGCCGAGAACCGCGTCCGAGCCGATCAGGTAGACGCGATCGAGCCACAGCGCGCCGGGGCCTTCGAAGTCGATCGTAAGCGTGGCACTGTCGATGGTGCGAGTGGCGCGCAGATCCGCCTCGGCGGCGGTCCACTGTTCGCCCGCACGGCCAAGCTCCACCGGACCGGCAATCACGCCGCCTCCACCGTGCAGGCTGGCGCGCACTTGCACTCCAGGGTCGCTCCGCATGTGAAGGTGCAATTTGTAGGTAACGCCTTGCTTCAAGTAGAAACCGTCCTGCGAAATGCCTGCGCGCGCGTGCGGCGCCGTGATCTCAAGCTTCTGGGAGCGAGCGCCGTTGTAGGCATTTGCGGTGTCGAACGAATATTTCGCCACCTCGACGGCGCCGTCCGGGTACCAGGGCCGGTGAGGCTCGTCAGTCTCAGCCTTGTAGGCGACGTGACAAGGCGGCGCTTCCTCAAAGCTGGTCGAGACCACCTGCTGCGCAATGATGGAAGGAATCAGGTTGCAGAGAATCTCAATGAACTGGCCCTGCTGCATGGCGTTGATGGGCCGCTTCGTCAAATGCTGGGCGGAAATGGCGACCTTTTCGGGGCTCGGCGCGGACGTGGCCTGTTGACCGGCAACAGGACTCGGAAGGAACAGAGCAAGTGCAAGCGCAATCGGCGGCATGAAATCTCCCCGGGCTCGGTGAAATCTCGTTCAAGACCTCACCGCATGATAAACGATGTAGACGTTTTGGGGGCATGCACCAATGAGCCGAAATGCAGAGTACAGCTTTGGGCTTTGGGATGAGAGCGCCCAGTGAGGCCCAAGTGTCCGTGTAACGGTTCCTCAGCAACGCGTTCATCGGGTCGCCTAAGCTGCTCGATCATGATGACTTAATGGGCCTCTCTTGAGAGAGGCACCGCGCACGTTTTGGCACTCTTTCGCGGGATTTTTCAATAGCACTCCTGCAAAAGTCCCTACACCCGTTGCCCTCAAAGCAGGCTCGCGGAAGTCAGCACTCGCGATCTCGGCTTGAATGATGTGTGTCTCCTTCAGGTGTGTGCGATTGATCGTCAGTTCTGTACCTCACTCCGACCTTTTGGGGACTCTCCACCTCATGTTGTGACGACTGGGCTTGGCCGGGCTTTGCCGCTTCAAAAGCAGATATCAAGATGAAAAGGCGGGGCGCGCCTCGACAAGTTTAATGGAGGGATACACAATGGGCCTGAGGCAGAGCGGAGTGGCTGTGTGCTCTGAGTTGTGTCGCTCAACTCTCCCGCGTTCGTGCGGTCAATATCACTGTTCCGACGCGCGTTGCACGCTGCAACGCAACGCCGATTATCACCAGGCAGCAGCCAGCGTGAGGGATGCCGGCCCCAAGAGCCTACGTCGCGGGTCCGAGCAGGCGAGTCCCAATCTGGCAGGCTGTTTACCTCCGACTGTCGCCTGGTCTGTAAGAAACGTAGAAGTCATCAAAAGCCGTCCGCAGGACAAAGGGCTTGGGAAACTTGAGGGAGAAGCCATTGAAGTGCAGCGGAAGGCGTCTGCCTGGAGGGAGTCTAGGCCCACACGCCCAGCGACTTCTCGCTGCACTTCAATAGCAGCTCCCGTTTCTGATCCGCGTCAACCACATGCCTGCCGGCGGAGTCGGCGAAACGTGCTGCTGATCTCGTTCCCGCTGAATGCGGGAGGGCACAGCCTGCGAGGAACCGGAGATGAGAGGCCGGAAGGCCAACGGCCTAAACATCCCGGCGGCCCTGGGACAGCACCGCGGGCGGCGTCGAATCGCTCGTTCACTCTACCTGCTATGCCCTTGCAACTTCCGGCCGCGATCGGCGGTGCTTGCTCCGCCCGGAGCCAATCCTCGTCAGGTGACCCGAGGGGCGAGCCCCTCTCTTGCCAGAGCTGATAGGCCCGCACTGCTATCTCCTCATGTCGATCGTTCTGGCCTCCGGTTGCTAGCATGTTTGTACTGTCATTTGCAGTCATGATCTTGCTCTTTGATTCTGTGGATTGGGCAAAGCGTTCTGGTGATTCCGGTTCTCTCGGCTTGCGGTTGGGCGCAGCACTAGGGCGAACCGGGTTGCTGGAGGGCCGTAAGGCCAACGGCTTAAAGATTCCGGCGGTCCCGGGCATTGCCGCGAGCGGCGTTGAATCGCTCGTTCGCTCCCCTGCTGCGCCCCTACGGTTCCGGCTCTGATGTGCGGCCCCACCTGCCGTGCCTTCACCGGAACTGCCGAACTTGATTCCTTTTGCTCGCTGCAGGTTGCGGAAAAGACTGCCCACCCTGTCATTCCGGGGCTTCGGCCTTGCTCAGCTTCCCTGGCGAAGTCGATGGGAGGAGCCGCAGACGACGAGGAGTCTCGTAATTCCCCCCTTTCGTAGGGCGAAATTCCTCGCCTGGAATGACACTCGTCCTTCCGCAACCTGCTACAGGCCCCCAGTGGTGAAGCGCGTGGGAACCTGAAACCTAATCTGGGTCACGTTCACCGAAAGACTCGCATTCTCAGGGGCTGCTGCGCTCTTGCTGCCGCCGGCCAGCGGCGCAAGGGGCTTGGAACAGTGGATGCACTTTTCTTTCCAGCCTGGTGTCGCGAGATGGCAATGACTACAGTACACTTCGCTCGGCCGCGGACCTCGCAAATTGTCGGCTACTTTAGTGTTCATAAAACCTACCGCCGGCGCTGCCCTGGGCCGATGGACGCCCGAGGTGCATAAGCCCGGCTTTCCAGAGCGCGCCTTCCAGAATCCATGCCAAGTCGGCCTCCTGGTAAGGCCGCACCACGAAGTCGTACGCTCCCATTTCCATGGCGTCCAGATAGAGGCCGAGGTCAAGCCGGCGGGAGCAGACCACCACCGGGATCGGCCTTCCGGAAGAGCGCACCGCGCGAAGAAAGTCCGTGTAGTCGCCGTCGGAAAGGCGGTCCTCACAGAGAGCAAGGCCGATGGCGTCTGAGGCCATCACAGTTTTAGCCTCCTGGAGCGTTGAGCACGGCACCGGTTGCACCCCGCACACGGCAACGCTCCAGCAGAGCGTTTCGCGATCATCCACACTCGCAAGAACAAGCAGGGCGTGCGGCACTCTCATGTCCGTTCCTGATGCTGCGGAGAAAGGGCTGATCACGTTCATATCTACCTCCCGATATACGCCCCGGCCGCCTCCGATAGGTCCGAACGGGCCCAAGGACGTCAGGTGAAAGCGGGTGTCGGTCGAAGTCCGCTTGGACCCGCTTCAGAAGGTGTGACACCCTCTGACGCCGGAGGTGGCTATCCGAGGTTATCAATCCAGCGGAAGCGGGAATCCAGCGGCCCCCCCTCACCCCCCTTTCTTGGGATCGGGAGAAATGCCCTCGGGCCCTCAGCCGGCCTTCTGGGTATCCCGCACCGCTACCCCCAGTGTGCCATTCCTCTGCACCCCAGGCTCTCGAGAGCTCGAGACCACGAGAAGAGCGCCAAGGGTGGACCGGTGGTAATAACTGCCTTAAAAAAACCCTGGAAAAGCGTAGCTTATTGCCTGGTCGGTCGCTTGTCTACTCGGGGATTTTCTAGTTTCGGGTTGTCTTTTTTCCTGAAATTTGCTTAGGCAGACCCGAAAGAGAGGCGTTACTTCATACGAGAGATGCACGGATACCCCTGAAGAACCTGCCGATGGCCGGGATCGAGTAATCGCTTTGGCACCCCGATGCCGTGGATCGTAAGAAGAGACTCGTCGATTGCGACTATTCTTCCGTTCCTTGCCGACCCCTGTCAGTGACCCTCGTCACACTTCAGAGGGTTCAGATTCGCCCCCCCGAGGCCATTCACCGCTGGCGCGGCGGAGGATTGGACCGGTGCCCTGCCCAGGGCGAGTCACATCCCCGGATCGCCTCAAGCCCGCGTTTTTTGCGGGTCCTGAGCCCCCTGCCAATGTCTTCAACCCAGGCTCCCACGATGATTCACTTAAGCGCGGCACAGGCACGAGAGCCGGCCGAGGTGGTGCCTCAGGCTTGAGCCGGACAGGGCCCAAAGAGGGTTTACAAGGGCGGATTATCATAAGGTGGATGCCGATGAGAAGCCGCAGCTTACTTGCAGGCTTCCCGCAGCGCCGACACAGGAGGCGTGCCATGACCAAGGCTGTCTCGAGGGTTCTGCTGGCGGATGATCATCGGATGTTCAGCGAAGGGTTGCGGCGGATCCTGGAGCCGCAATTTGAAATCGTGGGAACCGTTGAGAGCGGCCGGGACTTGATTCCCGCCGCCGAGCGGCTTCGACCCGATGTTATCGTAGCCGACATTTCCATGCCTTCCTTGAATGGCATCGACGCGGCGCGGCG
Source organism: Terriglobia bacterium (assembly GCA_035578005.1). Taxonomy (GTDB): domain Bacteria; phylum Acidobacteriota; class Terriglobia; order UBA7540; family UBA7540; genus Gp13-AA77. The sequence continues at coordinate 18,702 of DATJYK010000465.1, read as the reverse complement.
GATCCGGAAGATGCCGCGCGCTCCGAAAATCATCTTCCTGACCATGCACGAGGATGCCACGTTTGCCGCGGCGGCCTTTCGGGCGGGAGCTTCCGGGTACGTTCTCAAACGATCGGGGCCGGCGGACATCATAGCGGCCATTCAAGAGGCGATCCAGGGCCGCATCTATATTTCCTCGCTCGTGGCTAGCGATCTCCTGAGCACTCTGATGGATAATGGCAATCGCGAGAAAAAGTTCAAGGCAGAGCTCACCTCGCGGCAGCGAGAAATCCTGCAACTTGTTGCCGAGGGGAAAGTCCCCAAGGAGATTGCGGCGATCTTGAGGATCTCGGTGCGGACCGTGGAGTTTCACAAGTACCGAATCATGGCAGCCACTGGGGCGAGAACCATTGCGGAGCTTACCCGCTACGCCATCGCCCACGGCGTTGTGCCCTTATCGTAGAGGTCAGGTCGCGTAACGGGCCCGGCGGGAGTATTCCGCCTCGCCGCAATTGCACCTGATTTTCAGATATACTCACGTCCATCCTCCTGAGCCGGAGGAGTCATCATGGCCCAGAAGAGATCCAGGTCTAATTCTTCACGTCCGATTCCTGGCAATGCTTCCAGAGGAGAAGCGGTGGCTCTAAGGAAATCGGCTGATTCCAAAGAGCTTTCCGAAGATCCACCCAGCGTGGCGGCGGCGTCGCGCGGCGTGAGGGCAAGAGCGAGCGCACGTCCCGCGCCGAAGAATAGCGAACGCAAACGCTCACGCCAATTGACGGAGCAGGAAGCCGCTGCAGCTTCCGGTCCGCCCGAGCGTTCGCCCGCCAAAGCCTTTCCTATTGTAGGCATCGGCGCGTCGGCGGGAGGGCTGGAGGCTGTTACCTCCTTCCTCAAAGCCTTGCCCCCGGACACGGGCATGGCCTTCGTGCTGGTGCAGCACATGGACCCGTCGCACGTGAGCCTTCTCAACCAGTTGCTCGAGCGGGACACCACCATGCCGGTTTCCCAGGTCAAAGACGGGATGGCGGTGGAGCCCAACTGGGTGTACGTGATACCGCCCAACACCGAGATGACGATTCGGAAGGGACGATTACGGCTGATCGCCCGGCCCGGCGGGGTGATTCGGCACACTCCCATTGACGCCTTCCTCAGCGCTCTGGCGGAAGACCAGCAAAGCCTGGCCATCGGCGTGATTCTCTCGGGCATTGGCTCCGACGGCACCAAAGGCTTGCAAGCCATCAAAGCGCAAGGAGGAATTTCGTTTGCCCAGGACGAAGATTCGGCAAAATATCCGGGCATGCCGCAAAGCGCGGTGGCGGCCGGTTGTGTGGATTTGGTGTTGCCGCCCGACAAGATCGCCCGCGAATTGGCCCGCATGCGCCGCCACCCCTACCTGGAACTCGCCCAACAGCCGGAATCGGCGGAGCTGCCCCCGGGTGAAGATAGCCATCTCCGCAAGATCTTCCGCCTGATGCGCGCCGCCACGGGAGTGGACTTCACCCACTACAAGCAGCGCACCATCCAGCGGCGGATATCCCGGCGCATGTTGGTGCGGCGATGCGACAGCATGGCCCGCTACGCGAAGTATGTGGAGGAGCACCCCGACGAGGTTCGCGCCTTGTTCCAGGATGTGTTGATCCACGTCACCTCCTTTTTCCGCGAGCGCGAGGTTTATGAAACTGTGCGAAGGACGTTGTTTCCTCGCATCGTCCACGGCCTCGGGCCCGGTGAGCCCGTGCGCATCTGGGTGCCGGGCTGTTCGAGCGGGGAAGAGGTCTATTCCCTCGCCATCACCTTGCAAGAGTACCTGGGCGAAACCGCTGTGCAAACAGGAATCCAGATTTTCGGCACGGACATCAGTGACGCCAACGTCCAAAAGGCGCGAACGGGGATCTATACCGACAGCTCGGTGGAGGGGCTATCGGCTGAGCGTTTGCGCCGTTTCTTCGTGAAGATGGAGGGCGGCTACCAGGTGTCCAAAGCCATCCGGGAAATGTGCGTCTTCGCCCGCCACGACCTGACCCATGACCCGCCCTTCTCGCGCATGGACCTCATCAGTTGCCGGAACGTGCTGATCTACTTGACGCCCGCCTTGCAGCGGCGCGTGCTGGGGTTCTTCCATTACGCTTTGAAGCCTAGCGGCTTTCTGCTTCTGGGCAAATCGGAAGGCGCCACCGCGGCAGCGAATCTCTTTTCGCCCGAAGACGGCACAGCGAACATTTATTCCAAACTTGCTGCCGCCGCAGCGGCGGCGCCGGACTTCCACTTGGGCGATTACGAGAGAGCCTCTCTGGTGGCGCCCTTGCGGCCCCGCCCAAACCCTACTTTTGACCTGCGGCAAGAGGTGGAACGCATTGTGCTTGAACGGTACGCGCCGCCCAGCATGGTGGTGGATGCGGACATGCACGTGGTGAACTTTCAAGGCGACACCAGTCCCTTTCTGCGGCCGGCAGCGGGAGAGGCCAGCTTCGAGCTTCTGAAGCTGGTTCGCCCCGAACTCATCTTGGAAACCCGTTCCGCCATCCAGGAGGCAAAAAAACAGGGGATGCCCGCCCGCCGGGAAGGCATTCCTTACAAGCGCAACGGTTACCTCTATCGTACGGATCTCGAGGTGGTGCCTGTCGCAGGCCGCACGCCCAAGGGAGCGGACTTCCTGGTGCTCTTCCAGAACCCGCGCCCGGAAGCCGCCGAGAATCAGAAAACCGGGGCGCCAAAATCCCGGCAGAAGGCGCAGGCGGCGGAAGCGGAACGGTTGAAGCAGCAACTCGCCTCCTCGCAGGATCATTTGCGCTCACTCATGGAAGATCAGGAGGCTGCGGCGGAAGAACTTCGCGCCGCCAATGAGGAGATCCTCTCGAGCAACGAGGAGCTCCAGAGTACGAACGAGGAGCTGCAAACTGCCAAGGAGGAGTTGCAGTCGTCCAATGAAGAGCTGAGCACAGTCAACGAGGAACTGCAGCACCGCAACGCGGAGTTGGCCCAAACCGCCACCGATCTCGGCAAGGTGCTCAACGCCATCGAGATTCCCCTTTTCATTCTGGGAAACGACCGGACCATTCGCCGCTTCACGCCGACGGCAGGGCGGTTGCTGAATCTGATTGACGCGGACATCGGACGTCCCATCGGTCAGATCCGCTCGAATCTAAGCAATGCGGACCTGGACCAGATGGCCGCCGAGGTTGTGGAGCGCAAGGTTGCTGTGCAACGGGAGGTGCAGGATCAAAAGGGGCACTGGTACGCCTTGCGCATGCGGCCTTACGAGAACGTCCAGGAGCGGGTGGAGGGCATCCTGGCGGTGCTCGTGGACATCCACGACCTCAAACAATACTCGTCGGCCGTCGTTGAAACCATGCGCGGATGCCTGCTGGTGCTGGACTCCCACTTTCAAGTGCTCCTGGCCAGCCCCGCGTTCTACAAGACCTTTAACGTGGAACGGGAAGAGACGGAAGGCCGCCTGCTATGGGAGCTGGGGAACGGGCAATGGAATATCCTCGCCCTGCGCGAACTGCTGGAGAAGATCCTGCCCGAGAAGAGCGAAGTAGTGGACTTCGAGGTGCAACACGACTTCCCCGTCATCGGGCGCAAGATTATGCTCCTGAGGGCGCGTGAGCTCCAACAGGCGGATGATGTGTCGCGGAAGATTCTGCTGGTGATCGAGGACATTACGGCACGCCGGGAAGCTGAGGAGAGAATTCACCAGCTTCTGGCCCGGACGACGGCTACGGCGGAAGAGGAGGGCATGAGGATCGCGCGCGAACTGCATGACAGCTTCGGCGCGCGGTGGGGCGCCATTAACCTGAAGGTTTCAGAATTGGTACGACAGGCCTCTCATCCGGGCTTGGCGCGAGAACTCGAAGCCCTCCACGGCGAGATCAGCGATGCCACCAAGGCCATGCATGACCTCTCGAGCACTCTTCATCCGGCCGCGGTGTCGCAATTGGGATTGGGGACGGCTCTGGAAGGCGAGTGTGCCGCGTTTTCCAAACTCCACGGAATCGCCGTAACTTTCGCCGCCGAACACGTGCCGGAATCGCTGCCGGAGGCGGTGGCCATTTGTTTTTACCGTGTCGCGCAAGAGGCGCTGCAGAACATCCACAAGCACTCACAGGCCAAAACCGCCTCGATCACCCTGAAGGGGAAAGGCTCTAAGGTCGTGATGGTGATTCAGGACGCCGGCAAGGGCTTTGATGTGGAAGCTGCCCGGCGAAGGGGAGGGCTCGGCCTAGTCAGCATGGAAGAAAGAGTGCGGCAGGCCGGCGGCAAACTGTCTATAAACTCCAAGCCGGACGAAGGCACGCGGATCGAGGTGCGGGTCCCTCCGGGGCGGGGCTAAGGATTAGTTTTGTAAGTTGCCGTACATCAATCACGGCGGCGGGAAAGGGCGAGGCTTCACCGCAGAATTGCTCCTCAGTACTACCTACTGTTCTGCCCGTTGAACCGCGGTCCCTGCAAAAGTCCCTACAGGGGCTCCCCAATAGGGTCAGGCATGTCGCGCTTCTACGCTATTGAAGGGATTGGCTCCTCGGCCAGGACTCGAACCTGGAACCCTTCGGTTAACAGCCGAATGCTCTACCATTGAGCTACCGAGGAATGGTGACTATTGAGAACGCCTCAAAGCGAGCAAACCGAAAAACGCCTGACCTCAAGCGCGGAGTAAGGGTCATTCATGACCTGATGAGGGAATTTTCCGCTCCGCTCAGATCGCAGAACCCTCCTGCGGGCGATCATGACTTCTTGCTGCTGTCAGGCTCTGCTCCGCCCTTGATGGCATCCTTAAATTCGCGAATGCCCTTTCCGAGGCCCCGGCCGAGATCAGGCAACTTGCCGGGACCGAAGATAATCAAGACGATCAGCAAAATAAACAGCAGATGGGTGGGCCGCAATAAACCTTCCATAATTCAAACCTCCTGGGCACCAAATGCTCAACCGCCTCCCATCAAGTCGTACTATTTCGGAGGCTCTCCAACAGGGCCGCCATGCTGGTTGCTTGTTCTCAACCTTTGGCTTGCCCGACCTTCTCTTCCTCTTTTGCGGCTTCGGCCGTGACTGCCGTCTCCGACTTCTTCACCACCTCGGTAGTCGAGCTACTCGATTCGTTGGTCATGCCGCCCTTCATTGCGTCTTTGAACTCGCGGATGCCCTTGCCGAGCCCCCTTCCAAGATCGGGCAGCTTTCCCGGACCGAAGAGAATTAGGACAATCGCTAAGATCAAAAGCAAATGGGTCGGTTGAAACAACCCTTCCATTCAAAACCTCCCGGCCTTGCGAGACGGAATTGCGCGGTTGACCTACTCGAAGCGGCGCCTGGGCCACACTACGCCCGGCAGGCAAGACACCGTAACACAGCCACAGTATAGCCTAAACAGGGGCAAGAGTCACTCGCCCTTCGTTTTGCCGCTAACCCCCAGGAAGACCATATTCGTGGGCTCCCGGCCCTGCGCCTGGCACCAATCAAAATAAAGCCGGCCATAGCTTGCCGTGATGTACTCGCGGCGTCTAAAGCCGAGGGCCCGCGCCGTCTCGTCAATCCATCGCCTCGGGCCTTCGAGCTCAAGATAGGTCCCGATAGGCGTTTCGTCGTACGCCACTTCCGCATGGTCAGGATCGGCGCGCCGCCGGTAAACGGTACGGAACTTTTCGTAGCGGAAGGCATCGCGAAGTCCCAGGGCCACCAGGATCCTTGCCGTCTCCGGCCCGTCCCGTACGTCAGTCTCGATTTCGAGCCTTTCCTTGAACCGGTCGTGGTTTAGGCGCGGCCCCTTGAACGTCAACCGGCTGCGCCTTCCCTCGAGGCGCAGGCGCAGAAGACTGTCCGCGCTACGCAACCGCGAATCGGGAAAATCGAAGAGGGTATTTTGCTCAAAACTCCGCCGGTGGACGCGCCGAAAACCAAGCTCCGCAAGCCGGCGGAGCGTTGCGGCAGGGTCCTGCAAGGCCAGCTTGATTTCAATTTCCGGGCGCATCTCACGGGCGCAGCACAGCGGGCCAATGACTTGCTGCAACTCAGCGCTAAGACTGGCGCTCGATGACGAAGCCGGCGAGGGATCGCAACGCATCCCGGTAGATGGAGTCCGGGAAACCCTCGAGCTCCTGCTCCGCGCGCTGTGCCAGGTCTCGAGCCCGCACGCGGGCCGCCTCAAGTGTACCGTATTGCTCCACCAGCGCCTGAATCTCCGCCAGCGAGACTCGCTGGAAGCCGCCGTCTTGCAGCACGTGCGCCACCTTCAGCCGTTCCTCCGGCCGGCACTGCGCCAGCAGCAGAATCAGGGGCAGGGTCACTTTGCCTTCGCGCAAGTCGTTACCGACGGGCTTGCCCAGGCGCTCTTCAGATGACGCCAGATCCAGAACATCATCGATCAACTGAAACGCCAGCCCCAGGTTCGTTCCGCAGGAGTTGAGGTGGGTCTCAACGGCCTCATCCTTTCCGGCCAGCAGCGCACCCAGACGGAAGCAGGCGGCGAAGAGGGCTGCCGTCTTGCGGTAGATCAGGTCAAAGTAATCGTCCTCGGTCACATCGATGCGCCGCAGGAGCGTAAGCTGCACCATCTCGCCTTCCACCATCACTTGAGTGAGGCCGATGAGCAGATCCAGGATTCGGAAATTGCGCTCCGTGAGGGCGATGTTGAAGGCCTGCATGTACAGCCAGTCGCCCGCCAGTAGGCTGCGATGATTACCCCACCGGGAATTGGTGGATGGGCGCCCGCGCCGCGTTTCGGCCTCGTCGAGGATGTCGTCGTGCACGAGCGTGGCCGTATGGATCATCTCCATCACCGCGCCCAAGCGGATGGCTGCCGGACCCTCGTAACCACAAAGCTTCGCCGCCAGCAGCAGCAGGGCCGGCCGCAGGCGCTTGCCCCCTCCGTTATACAGATACTGACCGATCTCAGTGATGGGCTGCACGCTGGAGACGGTCTGACGGGCGAACTCCTCCTCAACTTTCGCCAGGTCGCCGCGGACGAGGTCGAATACGTCCTTTACCGTCACAATCGTCGATGCCACGCCGCTCTCCACCAGCTTTTCAGCTACGCCTTTGCCGCGCAAAGCTTAGATTAACCTGGAGCGCTCATGTTCCCATAAATGGCGCGGCGAAGAAAGACCCGAGTTGGATCGGTCCTGGTGTCATTTGCTGTGCGGAACCCCTTTTGAGGCGCAGTCATCCCCCGCGAAGGCGGGAATCCATTATAGAAGTCCTTGGAAAAAGAAGGCGTCAATGAAGTGGATTCCCGCCTTCGCGGGAATGACTGCGCCCGGGCGTGTTAAAGGCCCTTCCCAAGCTCAAACAGCCGCGCGAAATTCTCCACCAGTTGCCGCCCCATCACATCTTCGGGCAAGCCGTGGAGACGCGCCAACTCACATGTCACCTCACGCACTCGCGCCGGCTCATTGCGCTCGCCCCGATGCGGCACTGGCGCCAGGTAAGGGCAGTCCGTTTCCGAAAGCAGCCGTTGCAGCGGAATCAAACGCGCCGCCTCGCGCAGATTCTCGGCTTTCTTGTATGTTATGTTGCCCGCGAACGAGACGTAGAAACCGAGTGTCAGGAGCTCGCGCGCGTCTTCCACGGCGCCTGTAAAGCAATGGAGAATCCCCGCTCGTGGTTCGTCCGATGATTCGGGCGCGGCGAGCGAGGCCTCGCAGGCGGCATTGTCATCATGCGGTCGCAGCCGCTGCCGGAGGATCTCGCGCACATCGCTCCAAGCGTCGCGGCAGTGAATGATGATCGGCCGCTCGATCTCCCGCGCCAGCTCGATTTGGCGTAGAAACACGCGCTTTTGATCATCGCGCGGATAGTCATGGTAATAGTCCAGCCCGATCTCACCCACGGCGAGAAACTTGGGGTGCTGCGCGGCCTCCGCCAAGGTCTGGAAGTGCTCTTCCTGCGCTTTGGCCGATTCATGAGGATCGATCCCGGCAGCCCAATAGAAATTCTGATGCCGCTCAACCAGGTCGATTACGGCTCGCATGCTCTCAGGCCGCGTCAGATCGGCAATCAATAGCACGTAGCGTAAACCCGCTTCCTGCGCACGTGCGATGACGGCTTCGCGGTCACCGTTGAACTGCGCGGCATCGAGATGAGCGTGAGAATCAACGAATCGGGTCATCGGGTGATCAGGTGATCGAGCCATCGGGTGATCGGGTGATTGACTCATTGAGTCAATGAGCCAATGAATCAATTCTGTGTGCTAACCTCGAACCTTGAGGGAGGCCCAATGGATCGTCGAACCTTTATCACCTGGGCTGGAGCGGGCGCCGTCACAGCCACGCTCGATCTCGGGAAGGCCGCGCACTCTGCCCTCGATGCTGTGGCTGCGAACGCCGGGCCGCGCGGTGCACAAGCCGGTGCCGCCACCGCCGATTACACCATTCACATTCAGGCCTCGGCGGTAGAGATCGCGCCCAATCGCATCGTTTCCGCCACCACTTACAACGGCCAGTTTCCCGGCCCCTTGCTGCGGTTCAAGGAAGGGCGGCCGGTGACCATTGATATTTACAACGATACCGATACGCCCGAGCAACTGCACTGGCACGGCCAGAAAGTTCCCGTTGATGTTGATGGCGCGTCCGAAGAGGGTACGCCCTACATTCCCGCTCACGGCAAGCGCGCCATTACGTTCACACCTCAGCCCGCCGGACTGCGCTTCTACCACACGCACAACCGGGCGGGCGCCGATCTGGCTGCCGGCCAATACAGCGGGCAGGTGGGTGCCGTCTACATCGAGCCAAAGAGCGACCCGGGCCGCTACGACCGCGAAGTGTTTCTGGTGCTCAAAGAATTCCAGCCCACGTTTAGCAAGGGCGGCGACATGCAGATGGACTTTCTCTCGCCCGCCACGCGCGCGCTCTCTCTCCAAGAAAAAGGTGAATCGGCGATGAAAGCGTCGCTGGCCAAGGGTATGCCCCACGGCTACGAAGTGGGCTACGACTCCTTCACCATCAACGGCCGCATGCTCGGCCACGGCGAGCCCATTCGCGTGAAGCAGGGCCAGCGCGTGCTGTTTCACATTCTCAACGGCAGCGCTACGGAGATCCGCAGCATGGCTCTGCCCGGCCACACGTTTGAGGTTGTCGCGCTGGACGGCAATCCCGTGCCGCGTCCTGTGGCCGTGCCGGTGCTCTGGTTTGGGACGGCAGAGCGCATCTCGGCGATCGTGGAAATGAACCATCCCGGCGTTTGGATCATGGGCGATCTGGCGGATGATGATCGTCACCACGGCATGGGGATTGTGGTGGAGTACGCGGGCGCCAAAGGGAAGGCGCAATGGACCGCGCCGCCGCCGTTTCGCTGGAGCTACGCGCGTTTTGCCAAGCCCGGCGCCGTCGCACCGCCGCCGGACGAAACCTTCGAGATGCTCTTCGAAAAAGACAACGCGGCTGAGAACGGGTTCAATCGCTGGACCATCAACGGCGCGGCTTACCCCATGACCAGCGACATGGTGCCTGCCAACTTCCATCTGAAAGAAGGCAAGCGCTACCGCATTCACATGCGCAACGCCAGCGACGATATTCACCCCATCCATCTTCATCGTCACAGCTTCGAACTCACTCGCTACGCGGGCCTCGCCACCTCCGGCGTCTTGAAGGACGTGGTGATGGTGGGCGGCTACCAGGAAGTAGACATCGACTTCATCGCCGATGACCCCGGCTTGACGCTCTTTCATTGCCACCAGCAGGTGCATATGGATTTTGGGTTTATGACCCTATTCACGTACGTGTCGTAACGGGCCGATAGGTATTAGGTGTCAGGTGCCAGGTATCAGGTGCTAGGTGCCAAGTGTCATTATCATGCCAATTAAGAGCTACCGTGAACTCGTCGTTTGGCAGAAGGCCATGGAGCTTGTGGTTGAAGGCTACAAGGTGGCTGGCTTGCTTCCAAAGACAGAACTCTATGGCCTGAAATCTCAGATCGAAAGAGCCGCGGTGTCGGTCCCGGCCAACATCGCTGAAGGACACGGACGCGAGCATCTTGGTGATTACCTCCGGCATCTCTCTGTGGCCATGGGTTCGCTGATGGAACTGGAAACCCATCTGCTCATCGCCGAGAAGCTCACGTTCTTGGCAGCAACTGAGATCGCTCGGGCGTTACAAATGTCTGGAGAAGTTGGCAGGATGTTAGCCGGACTCACCCGCAGCCTCCGCCAGCGTGCAAATCTGCAGGCCTGACACCTTACGCCTGGCACCTGACACCTGACACCTACCACCTGACCCCTGACACCTACTTCAACCTCGTCCCGTTCGGCACGTCTTCCTTGAACGTCGCCAGCACGGGCCGGCCTTCGGGACCGATTGACGCTGCCACCACCATGCCATTCGATTCCACGCCGCGTAGTTTCCTAGGCTCCAGATTGGCCACCAGCACGATCTTTTGTCCGACGATTTCTTCCGGCTTATAGAACTCAGCGATTCCGGCGCACACCTGCCGCGTTTCCGTGCCGATGTCCACCTGCAGCTTCAGCAGCTTCTGCGCTTTCGGAATGGGCTCCGCCGCAATGATCTGGCCCACCACCATTTCGACTTTGGCGAAGTCGTCGATGGTGATCTTGCCGGTTGTCGGTGGTCGGTTGTCGGTTGTCGGGGTTCGGGATTCGACGGGCGCCGAAGGCTGACTACTGACGGCCGACTGCGCGCTGCCGACTGCCGACTGCCGACTGCCTTCTGCTGATGGCTGACTGCTGATGGCTGATGGCTCTTGAGGCACGACGATGGTTGCTCCTTTCGGTTTGCTGCGCTGGCGGTCCGCCTCGGCGAACTCTTCGAGCTTGGCGAGAGCTTTGGCCTTGTCGAGGCGCGGGAAGATGGGCTCGGGCTTGTCGGCGACGGCTCCGTCCGGAAACTCCTCCCAACTCCAATCGCCGATTTGGACATCCTCAAGTCCAGTCCGCTCGCCGAGTTGCTCCCATAGTTTCCGGGCGGCCACGGGCAAGACGGGATAGGTTAGTACGGCAACTCTGCGTAAGGCTCTCGTTGCATGGTAGAGGACGACTTCGAGCCGCTCATGGTCGTCGGTAATCGCCCACGGCTGCGCGGCCGTGAAGTACCGGTTCACTTCGGCCACGTACCGCCAAATCTCTTCGAGCCCACCGGAAAAGTTGTAGCGGCCAAATCCGTTATCGACGGACTGAGTTAGAGTCTCGCCAACTGACCGAACGGCCATCTCAGCGTCATTCGCTCCGGTCCCGAGCCGCGCAGGCCTCGGGATTCGGCCGCCAAGACGACTGTGCAACAGCGTTATCGTCCGATTCGCCAGATTTCCCAGATCATTCGCCAAGTCCGAGTTGTAGCGCTGGATTAGCCCCTCGTAGGAAAAGCTCGTGTCCTGCCCGAACGGCGCTTCGCGCAGCAAGTAATACCGCAACGCGTCGTTGCCGGGCGCGCCGAAGGATTCGAACGCGTCGATGATGGGCTCGGGGTACACCACGTTGCCCTTCGACTTCGACATCTTGTCCTGCTCGTAATAAATCCAGCCGTGGGCGAAGACCGTAGTGGGCAGCATCTCCGGCTGGCCGGGATACGCGGCCATAATGAACGCCGGCCAGTAGACGGCATGGAACCGAAGGATGTCCTTCCCGACCATGTGGACAAGTTCGGAGTCCGGACCTCCGTCATTCGGACCTCCGTCATTCCCGCGCAGGCGGGAATCCACTGAAGAAGAGCCGTCCTTCCCGAATCCCGAGTCCCGATTCCCGAGCCCCGAGTCCCGGCTGTTTCTCCAGTACTTCTGGAACGTCGCACTTCCATTCTCGCCTTCGGCATAACCGATGCCCGTCATGTAAGAGACAAGCGCGTCGTACCAGACGTAGAACACCTGTTCGGGATCTTCGTGGTCTTCATCGAGTGGGAAGGGAATGCCCCACTTGATGCGCTTGCGGCTGATGGAAATATCGCGCAGGTCTTTGACGAAGTTCTTCACTTCGTTCATGCGGAAGTCGGGCCGCACAAAGTCCGGGTGCCTGTCGTAGTGCTCGAGAAGCCGTTCCTTATAGGCGGACAGCCTGAAGAAGTAATTCTCTTCGCTGATCAGCTCCGTAGGCCTGCCGCAGTTCGGGCAATTGATGGGATCGCTGCCTTCGGAAACGTACATCTCGTCGAAGATGCAATAGCGGCCTTCGTACCTCTTCTTATAAATGATCTCCTGCCCGTCGATCTTGTTCGCCCGCGCGCGTAGCAGCATGCGCCTGACGGCCTTGTAGTGGTCGGGATGATCGGTGTAGACGAAGCGCAACGCTCCCTGGGGGACGCCTTGTTCGTACGGATACACCACGGGATCAATCCCAAGCTTTTTCCAGAGATCGATGAACAGTTGCCGCTTCTCGGCCACGAACTCGCGCGGTGACTTACCCGCCTCCGCCGCCGCACGCTGCAACTTTTCGCCGTGTTCATCGGTGCCGGTGAGAAAGGCTACGTCATAACCGCACATGCGCTTGTAACGAGCCAGCACGTCACAGACGATAGTGGTATAAGCCGAGCCCACGTGCGGGCGGGCGTTGGGGTAGTAAATCGGGGTTGTGAGATAGAAGGTGTTCATCGGTTATCGGTGGTCGGTTGTCGGTGGCAGGTTCTCGGAGGTCGGCTTCTTTGGCCGGGTGCATCGACAACCATCAACCGGCAAATGAGCTGCGAATCGCAGGGCCGAAAATCAGCTAACCACCTTATTTTTCATATACATTCCAGGATAGATTGGGCTAAGTGTCCTATTTTCATATACATTCCAGGGTATTCTCATCTGTCTCATTTTTCTCATTTTCGGTCCTTTGTTTTCAATAACATTCCAGGATACCCCAAAAATTTTCCCGGCCGCTTCGGGTTGCAGAGCCTGCTACCGTTACTCACCCCGAATCCGGGTCACCAGGGTAAGAAGTGTAGCACACCGCGCGAGGCTTGTCAAGTGGGTCTAGGTGTAGGCTACAGCAAATCGGGTCATCGAGCCATCGGGTGATTTGCGATTGAGTGATTGAAAGAGCAGGTGACCTGCCTCGAAATTTATCGGCATGGCGCGGCCGGTCTTCCTTCAATGGCTCGATGACCCGATGATCCGATCACCCGATCACTCAATCACAAATCACCCGATGACCCGATCGCCCGATGTCTCGATCACCCGATTCTTCTAAAGGCTGCCTGTGCTGCCTGCATGACCTCTTTGAGGGGTACGCCGTGCTCAAGCGCCGCTTTCCGGCAATCTTCGTACTCCGGAGCGGCGTTCAGCACGCGACCGTTGCGGCGTCCCACCTTCACGCGAATATTGCCATAGGGCGTGGCCACGCTCACTGATTCCCGCTCCAGCACCCGGCGTTCGGCCGTTGAGATGCGCAGGCCGAGGGTGGTGGTCTCGGAAAACACCAGGTCGACCAGAGCTTCGGCCTGCTCGGGCTTTGCGAGCAGCCGGATGTCGAGTCCCGGCCGGTTCTTCTTCATCTCGACGGGCGAGCAGGTGATGTCGAGCGCGCCTGCAGCCAGCGCCCTTTCCACGAGGTACCCATAAACCTCGGGACTCATATCATCCACGCTGGTTTCGATAATGCTCACAGCGTCGCTGTGAGCCGGCGCGCGGGGTTCGGGGCTCGGGGTTCGCTCCCCGATGAGAACACGCAGCAGGTTGGGATGGCCTGGCAGTTCGCGGGCGCCGGCGCCGTAGCCGATGCGGTCTACGCGCATGGCCGGCAGCGGGCCAAAGCCGCTCGCCAGCGTGGAGACGATCGCCGCGCCGGTGGGTGTAACCAACTCGGCCTCCACCCCCGACGAATACACCGGGATGCCGCGCAGCAGCTCCGCCGTGGCCGGGGCCGGGACGGGCAGCGACCCGTGGGCGGCGGTGACGCGCCCGGAGCCCACATTCAGAGGTGAGGCACGCAATTCCTCAATGCCGAGCAGTTCGAGCGCAATACAGGCGCCAACAATATCAAGGATGGCGTCCACGGCGCCCACTTCATGGAAGTGGACCTTCTCGATCGGCTGATCGTGCAGCCGCGCCTCGGCCTCGCCAAGCCGCCGGAAAATGCGTCGCGAGCGCTCTTTGACGACGGCGGAGAGCGCACTGGACTCGATCATCTGCTCGATAGGCGCGAGATGCCGGTGAGGCTGCTGCCCTGGAGCGCTGATCTCGATGTGCGTGCCCGCGAGTCCTCCTCGCCGCACGCGTTCGGGCTTGAATTCGTAAGCCCCAAGCGGCAGCTTGGCCAGCTCGGCAAGCAGGGCTTCAGCTCCCAGGCCGGCGTCGAGACACGCGGCCAGGAACATATCGCCGCTGACGCCAGACGAGCAATCGAGATAAGCCAGACGCATAAAAAGTAGGTGCCAGGTGTCAGGTGCTAGGTGTCAGGTGCTAGGGGACAGGTGTTAGCCCGCATTTCTGTTCCGAAAATTTCGGTCAGGCAACGGTGGGCTCACCAGCGGGCTCGCGGCGCCAGGAACTCGCAGCCTTCACCCAGCACAGGCCGAGTCGATCATAAACCGATCTCGTGGACATTTTCATGCTTCGGGGTGTCGCGAAGCGACATGACGACTCAGGATGTTGTTGGCGGCTTCGTTGGTGGTGGTTGGCGCGGCATTCCTCGCGCCGCGGCTGGCCGGAGCACAATCCAAGAGAGCCGTGAATCCGCCGGGTAGTCCCACGAATTTGCCTTTCAGCAACGGCATTGTGGTGGGAAACACACTCTACGTGGCTGGAACCCAGGGAACGATCAGCGGTGACATCAAGAAGGAAACGGCCAGCGCGCTGGAGAATATTCGCAAGATTGTGGAAGCGGCAGGATTCAGCATGTCGGATATCGTGGCGGTCAATGTGTACCTCGCCGACGTCAAAGAGTTCGGGGCCATGAACGAGGTTTACCGGGAGGTTGTGCCTGACCCGAAGCCCACGCGCACCACGGTTGGCGTGGCGCAGCTCATTGGTGGCGCCCACATCGAGATCTCCGCGATTGCGGTAAAAGGCCACTGAGCCTCCGTAGGGGCGCATGGCCATGCGCCCCTACCGTCCCGTGATCAATCTTCTTTTGCTTGCGGCGGAACCGCGCTGTGCAATCCTTCCTGCAGCACTTCGCGAAGCCGCAGCGCCACAATCGCGTCCTCCCCGGGCTTCATCATCCAGACGCCCACCACGATGGTGTTAGTGCCGTTCGGCAGTCCTGCGCTCGCGGACCCGCCGCCGGTCGCCGGATTCAGCTCGATTCGCGGTTTGCCCTGACGCATCTTTTGCATCACTTCATGCCCGGTGAGCTTGATTCGAGCCTGGTCGTAAGTGACGAGCAGGTGAGGTACGTGGTTCGCCACGCGGGGCACAAAGACTTTCGTCTCGACCGTTGGGATATCCTTCAAAAAGTCCGCGATTCGCTCGGCGCGGCCGCGGTATTCGGCCTCCATCGCCGCATCATCCTGACTCAAGAACCAGTCGACAGCAGCCACCAATCCAACAATCTCCTCTTTAGCTACCTTCATTCCCCGTCCGACTGAGTTCGAATTCGGCGAATTGTTGAGACGCGCCGCTTCGATGAGGTCCTTCCTCCCCAACAGCAGCCCCGTGCACTGCGGGCCTCGCAGCCCCTTGCCGCCGGAAAAAGTCACCAGATCAAATCCCATGGCTGTGTAGTTCCAGAGATTAGAAACCGGGGGAACGTCGGCGGCTGCGTCATTGAAGCAAGGAACACCGTGTTGGTGAGCGACGCGCACCCAGTCTTCCCGGCTGATCTCACCGCCCTCGGCGGCGTTGAAGAAGTGGGCCATCACGGTGCGCTCTGTGAAGGCGCGGTCGTAATCCTGCAAGGTTTCGACTTCCACGAAGCGAATGCCGCAATTGCGCAGCGCATGGTCGTATTCGTAGCGATGCGCTTTTTGAACCACCACCTCGTTCTTGAGTCCCGTCATGTCGGTGGGAATGCTCACCATTGCGGGCTTGTTGCCCACCGTGATGCAGGCGGCGGTTCCCAAGGTCAGCGCCGAAGCGGCGCCGGCCGTTACCAGGGCGGCCTCGCAGCGGAGGCGCCTGGCGAGATATTCGCCTGAGGCTTCGAGAAGCTCGTTGAGGTGCACCGGTTGCTGAGCGGCAAGCGCCACGGCGGCCTGCACCTCGTCGGGCATCGTCGAGGCTGAAAGTACCGTGTAGGTTCCTGCAGCGTTGATGAACGGCACGACGCCGAGCTTGGCATAGTAATCTGTTCCAGCCGATTCGCTGCGCGCGGTGGCGTGAGCGGCAGCCGGCGCTGCGGCCGCCACTGCCGCGCCACCCGCAAGCACGGCCTGAGCCCCTTTTTGTAAGAACTCACGACGGCGAAAAGTTATCGACATTTGTTAACCTCCGACCTCCGCAAGCCCCCGCGGACTCTCGCTCCTACGGCTGCCTGACGATTGGTCGCCAACTTTTCGGAGTTTTGTGTCCTCACTGATTATAAAAGACTTAGATAAATCCTCATTGATCAGGCTTAGGTTCGTTTAGGTTCGTTTTAGGTTCGTTTCTTGAAGCTTTTGCTGATTCTAAAACACTTCTCGGGTTCGCTTTTGGATTTAGGGCATACCCCCCGGGGGGGTGCCGCTGTAGGTGGCCATTTCGGGATGGCCAGACCTGCCCCAAGCGACGGCAAAAGTCGGTCAGACCACGCGGCAAGGCTTCCCCTCGCAGCCAAACCGCCCCAGGGTGAGAACGTTTGAAAGAATTTAGGGTCTCACGCAAAGGCGCCATAAAGAAGTTCTTTGTCTGCCGCGCCCACTCCGCATCTTTGCGTCTTTGGCTGCCAGTCCGTCGCATTTCTTCACATCCTGTCGGTCCCGTCTGTCTGACGATTCGCCGCCAACTTTTCGGAGTTTTGTGTCCTCACTGATTATAAAAGACTTACCAAAATCCTCACGGATCAAGCTCGGGTTCGTTTTAGGTTCGTTTAGGTTCGTTTTAGGTTCGTTTTTTCGCAGTTTTATTGATTCTAAATAACTTCTCGGGTTCGTTTTTGGATTTAGGGCATACCCCCGGGGGGGTGCCGCCGGAAGTGGCCATTTCGCAATGGCCTGACCTTCCCTGAGCGGCGGCAAAAGTTGGCGAGACCACCCGGCAAGGCTTCCCGTCGCAGCCAAACCGGCCCTAGGGTGAGTCGTCATGTCGCTTCGCGACACCCCGAAGCATGAAAATGTCCACGAGATCGGTTTATGATCGACTCGGCCTGCGCCTGGGGTGGTGAGCCCACCGTTGCCTGACCGAAATTTTCGGAACAGAAATGCGGGCTAGGGCGCTTGTGGCCGCCAAAAATGACTGAACTGCGTCGACATGGGCGGGCACAAGGCCCGCCCTGGAGTTTGTACATTTTGAGGCCCGAAGGGCCGTACTAACAAAGCCCTGGGCGTTGATAGAGCGGCCCTTCGGGCCTCAAAATGTAGAAACTCCAGTCCCCGCCGAGGCGAAGGCCGGCGTGGTCGCTAACAAATCTCAAACTGAACCACTACCCACCCTCCTTGTATGCCATCACCACCGATTGCGGCGTCGGCGGCAAGGGGTGCAGCTCGCTGCGCGCAAAACCGGCGTTGCGGAACATCGCCTCCAGCTCGGCGAAGGCGTAGGCGTCGCCGGCCTTGGTGTTGCTGAGCATGATGAGACTAAAGGCGGCAGCGATAGGGGGACTCACCCGGTCGGGGTTCGGCACGAATTCCAGCGTCACCGCACGCCCACCCGGTTTCAGGGCGCGATGAACTTTGGCCAGCAGCTTCTCGTTCGTCGGCGGGTCGAAGTGGTGCAGGAAATTAGTGAGCAGGATGAGGTCGTAGTTGGCCCCAAAGTCAACGTCAAAGGCGCTTCCGGGCAAGAGCCGGTGACGGGCGGAGACGCCGGCCTTCTGCGCGTTCTCGCGGGCTACCTCGAGGACCTGCGGCCAGTCGACGGCGACGATTTCGGCGTTGGGATTGTGCCGGGCGATCGTGATGCCGTACAGGCCATGGCCGGCGGCGATATCCAGCACCTTCCAGGGCACGCCCGCGCTTGCGCCCACCAGACCCGCGACCAATTCCGCAGGCAGGGCCATCATGGGCGCGATGGAGCGCGCGAACTCGATCCACTCGGCGTTGCCCTCGTCGGCTGATCCGTCTTCATGAATCAACGAGCCTCCGGTGCGGACGATCGAAGCCAGGCTTTGAAGGCGCGCGATATGCGCGGGCGAATCCATGAAGCGCGCGATGGTGCCGAGATACTTGGGCGAGCGGCGGTCCAGGAAGGCTGCAGAGGTCGGGGTGAGCGAATATCGATGGTCCTCTTTGCCCAGGAAGCCTTGGATGGTGAGGTAGTCGCACAGAATGCGGATTCCACGCTCGGTGGCCTCGCAACGCTTGGCCAGAGATTCAACGTCCGCCTTTCCCTCGCCGATGCCGGTAAACACTTCGAGCTCAATCGCGGCTTTCAAGGCGGCGCTGCGCTGGTAGGAGTTTAGCGCCTCAAAAATCGTTGCTGGATCTGGTGGTAGTGCTTGTGGTTGCGTTGCCATTTTTCCCTCTTTTGACGATCTGAAATGGCCGCGCCAGTGAGTCAGCGTGGCTTCGCCTCGCCTTGGGTTCGTTTTCTTCGCTCTCTTAAGGCCGCGCTGATTCTAAGCGGCTTGCTCAATTTGCCGTGCGCCTCGCTCGGGTTCGGTCGCGGTAGGGACGCTGGTTACCCAACGCCCCCCGCACGGATCCGTACTTGAAGAATTACCTCATACGGCTCTTACCTCGGATGCGTAACGGCGAAACGCACGCTGGGGTAAGGATGGACGATGCGCGGGCG
>DATJYK010000464.1:0-2005 GCA_035578005.1 Terriglobia bacterium | reverse complement strand
AGCCGTGAAGCTTTTGTCTGTCTTGTCGGCCCTCATTGCGATGCGCTTGAACTCTTTGAGTTTGGCGAAGAAATTCTCGATGAGGTGGCGCCATTTGTAGATTTCAGTGTCGATAGGGAGCGGCTTGGTACGCCTTGGATGGGGACTGTCCTGAATTTTGTGCTTGGCCATAGACTTGGGCATGGAGGCCCGACGACATGGCGATTGATAAGGACTTGCTTGACCGGCTGCTGTCTGGACGCGACCCGCGCGAGCTGTTTGGCAGTGGCGGCCTGCTGGATGAACTGAAGAAGGCGCTGTCGGAGCGGATCTTGTCGGCTGAGCTCGACGATCACCTGGCGCAAGACGAGGCTGTGGCGCAGGGCAACCGGCGCAACGGCACGTCGAAGAAGACGGTCTTGAGCGGCACCTCGCCGGTGACCCTGGACATTCCCCGGGACCGGGCCGGGACGTTCGACCCGAAGCTGATCGCGAAGTACCAGCGGCGGTTCCCCGAGTTCGATGACAAGATCATCTCGATGTATGCGCGGGGGATGAGTGTGCGCGACATCCGCGGGCATCTGGAAGATCTCTATGGCATCGAGGTGTCGCCCGAGCTGATTTCAACGGTCACGGACGCGGTGCTGGAGACCGTGGCGGAATGGCAGGGCCGGCCGCTGGACAGCCTCTACCCGCTGGTGTTTTTCGATGCGATCCGGGTCAAAATCCGCGACGAAGGCTTTGTCCGCAACAAGGCCGTCTATATCGCGCTTGGCATTCTGCCTGATGGTACCAAGGACATTCTCGGCCTATGGATCGAGCAGACCGAGGGGGCCAAATTCTGGCTGCGGGTGATGAACGAGCTGAAAACCCGCGGGGTTGGCGACATTCTGATTGCCGTGGTGGACGGGCTGAAAGGCTTTCCCGACGCCATCACCGCGGTGTTTCCGCAGACGGTCATCCAGACCTGCATCGTCCACCTGCTGCGCAACAGCATGAATTTCGCCGCCTGGAAGGACCGCAAGGAGGTCGCCGCGGCGCTGAAAACCGTCTACCGCGCCGCCGACGCCGCAGCCGGGCTCGCCGCCCTGGAGGCTTTCGAGGCTGGGCCCTGGGGACGAAAATATCCCGCCATCGCCCCATGTTGGCGACGGGGTTGGGACAATGTCGTCCCCTTCTTTGCCTTTCCCGAAGCCGTCCGGAAAATCATCTACACCACCAATGCCATCGAAGCGATGAACGCGAAGCTGCGCCGCGCTGTCCGCGCCAGGGGCCACTTTCCCACTGACGAAGCCGCCACCAAGCTGCTATACCTCGTGCTCAATCACTTGGCGCAGGACTGGAAACGGCCCCCGCGGGAATGGATAGAGGCCAAAACCCAGTTCGCCATCATCTTCGGCGAACGGTTCTCAAGGTGAGCGTGCAACAGGCCAAGCACAAAACTACTTACAGTCCCGCCGACTCAGGCGCTACGCTGCGTCGTCGGCGAATTCGACGCCGATTTGGTGTCCAGAAGCCCAACGCCTGCACACCCGGCGCTCAGTGCCATCACTCAACCTCAGAAAAAAAAACTCAGGAACATCAATTACTAAAATTGTTTCGACGCGTGCCCCTCGATCCGAGAGATCCAGGACCAAGCAATCAACTATAACCGCCCAAGAGCCGCCACAAACCA
Source organism: Terriglobia bacterium (assembly GCA_035578005.1). Classification (GTDB taxonomy): domain Bacteria; phylum Acidobacteriota; class Terriglobia; order UBA7540; family UBA7540; genus Gp13-AA77. The sequence continues at coordinate 351 of DATJYK010000464.1, read as the reverse complement.
GCTTACCGGACTTAAGCGTCGAGCCTCTCTTTTCTATACGGCGGTCAGCAGGGCGTAAATCAAGCTTGGAAGTCATGGTGTTCATAAAAATGCTCGTATAATTAATAGGCTGCGCCGCACAAGTCACAAACCATTGATTGGCAGGCGTTTTTGGAATGCCTGAGATACCATCAGCGAACCGCCCAGAGTTCGTCGGAGACTCCAACTCTTGAGTTGATGGAGTCATGATAAGCAGGACGAGCAACAAGTTTTTACCCGATGTTGGCGAGCTGGCATTTGGTCAGCTTGAAATTCCGACCGACCTAGTAGAGAGCCATCATCTACAACTTACTCGTCTGGGCAAGGCCGTAG
>DATJYK010000463.1:0-3797 GCA_035578005.1 Terriglobia bacterium | reverse complement strand
AAACGCTCGGGCATGTTCTGGACCGTCCGAGGAGCGAACGCCATCGTGGCCCTGCGCTGCTGTTGTCTCAACGGCCGCTTCGAGGATTACTGGGAGAGCCGCCGGGCAGCCTGACTTCCACTTTTATGTCGCGCACCCGCCGTAGCCCGCCGTGAACGCATGTTGAGCTTGTCTGGATCTCAATCGACAATTGGCAATCGAAAATCGACAATTACACGTTCAGTTTCCTCACCTGTTCCGTGGCGTACTCGGATGTTCGCCAAGCGAGCGCTAGGATTGTATGCGTCGGATTCTTATCGGCGTTGCTCACGAAGGGTGCTGCGTCGGCCACGAACAGGTTCTTGCAGTCCCAAGCCTGGCAGTACGAGTTCAGCACCGAGGTTCTCCGGTCATCGCCGAGGCGAGTGGTGCCCACTTCGTGAATGATAGCGCCGCCTTTGGAGATGCCCCATTGCTCGTCTTCGCCCGCGGTTCTCACCACTTCGCCGCCCGCTGCCAGGATGATCTCCCTGAAGGTCTCGCGTGCGTGCCGGGCCTGGTTGATCTCATCTTCGGTGAACTTGAAATGAAACTTGAGGACCGGGATGCCCCACTCATCGACGGTGTCGGGGTCGATCTCGCAGTAGCTCTGTTCGTTCGGAATCATCTCGCCGCGGCTGGAGAAGCCCACGAAGGCGCCGTAAATCTTCCGCACGCCGCGCTTGAGCTCCAGGCCGTAACCGCCGCCGAGGTAACGCTCACTGCCGGAGAAGATCCCGGGCGAAGGCATGTGGAAACCGCCGCCCATCTCGATGTGATAGCCGCGCGCAAAGGGCATCTCGTGCCGGAACTGCTGCTGGTAATTCCACCAGGGCATGTAGAGGTGCATGCCGCCCACTCCGTCACAGTTATGCGGGGGCAAGTCCAGCATGACTGGCAGGAAGCCCACCGTGCCGTCGGTGCCCACGGTATCCATCAGATAGCGGCCGATGAGGCCGCTCGAGTTGGCGAGGCCATTCGGGAAAAGCCGGCTCTTCGAATTCAGCAGCAGGCGTGTGGTCTCGCAGCAGCTCGCGGCCAGCACCACGATCTTGCCGCGCACCTGAACTTCCTTGCCGGTCTTCTTGTCGATGTAGGATACACCGCTAGCCAGACCGTCGGGCCGGAGCATCACCTCACGCGCCATGGCGTTGCAGCGGACCTCCAGGTTGCCTGTAGCCTGCGCCGGCGGGATGAGCACCGTGGGCGAAGAGAAGTTCGAGCCGGTGGCGCAGGAGCGCCCGCACTGCCCGCAATAGTGGCAAGCCGGACGACCATTGAGAGGTTTGGTCAGAATCGAAAGGCGCGCGGGTATGCAGGGAATGCCGAGTTTCTTGCAGGTCTTCTGAATCAGCAGTTCGTGGCACCGCGGCGCCGGTGGGGGCTGAAACCTGCCGTCAGGCGTGTTCTCAAGGCCTTCTTCGGAGCCGAAGACGCCGATCAACTCCTCGGTCTTGTCGTAGTAAGGAGCAAGATCGTCGTACGTGATGGGCCAATCGAATCCCTTGCCGTCACGGCTGTAAGGCTTGAAATCGTACGGTCCCATGCGCAGGGAAATGCGTCCCCAGTGATTGGTCTTGCCGCCCAAGGCGCGCGTGCGGAACCACTGCCAATCCGATCCTGGCGCATTGGTATAGGGCTCGCCGCGCAACCTCCAGCCGCCGTAACCGGGGTCGAAATAGCCACTGGGTTTGTCGGGCGTGCGCGCGCCACGATGGGGCGCCTCATACGGCCACATCATCATCTTCGAATCTTTCGCCGTGTCGTACCACGGACCTGCTTCAAGCATCAGGCACTTGGCGCCGGCTTTGGTCAGCACGTAGGCCGCCATGCCTCCGCCTGCGCCCGACCCGACGATCACGGCGTCAAACGTCTCTGGACCCTTGAGAACCTGCGGCATCATCCCTCCCAATTCTGGCGAGTAGACATTTCCCTTAAGCCGCAGTGTATCGACTCCGGGCCTTGGACTGCAACTGTTTCGCGCCGCCGGTGAACGAGTTGAAACCTTGATGTCCTGAAGAGTCGATAAGCCTGCAAAGGGTGAGTTACCGGACGAACGTGCCCGCCGGACGCTGCGGGCGAGTGTTGGTTGCACTCCGGTGATGGGCTCGACGGCTTTTTTCATTTTAGGTGGTGTACTAAGTAGTGATAGAGTATGGTAACGCATGGGTAATAAGGTGTGAATGGGTTATCGGACTGCTCGGAAAGGAGACGCAATGAGAAGGAATCCCAGATCGAGCCGGGGGCCCAGCGACCATGGGCGGCTTGCAGAGCAGCGCTCAGACAGGCGGGCAAACTCGGACTTGTTCGTTCGAATCCAGGGTGCCGACGCGCACGGCGTTCGGTTTGACGAGCGGGTTCGCTCCGTCAATATCAGCCAGCATGGAATGGCCCTGATCACCGCCCGGGATCTCTCGCATTCTGCCACCCTCGTTGTGAACGTCCCTCACCGGGGTAACCCTCGCGTGGGTGGAGGGCGCGCCGACTTCCAGGCACAGGCGCTCGTGGCCTACGTACTTCCGGAAGGAGACCAGAATCGCATCGGGGTGCGTTTCGTTGGCGCGACCCTCACGCCCTAGCAGGCGGTGATTGCGCGGGGCGTATGGCTGCATCTGTCCCTTTGCCGCATGACGGCAGGTCACCCGCCGTTTCGGAGCAGAGGCGGCCTCTATGCCAACCCCACCCATTGTCGACGTGCATAGTTTACCCGTGGCCGCGGTTCCGCCTTGCGCCGAGCGCAGAAGCCCTCCCCTATCCAAAGGGTGATGCGCCACACACTTCGGATATCTGACGTCCGACTTGGCGATTAAGCGGAGCAGCGCATGTCGCGCGTTTCCAATGACTTAGCGGGATTATTTGGCTGTAACCCGAAAGGGCCCGTCACCTGCTATGCACCTTACCTGACACGGAAAGGGGCATAACGCTTGACGCTACCATCTGACACAACTGGCACAAAGCCCGAGAGAGCCCGCGTCGTGATTGCTGACGGTACACCCATGGGTGCGCAGCTTCTAGCGGACGCTCTGCGGCGGTCGGGTCGTTTTGCTGGTGTTTCCGTTGCAGGCCGCACCGCGGACGTAATGGCTCTGCTGGCGAACCATCCATTCGGCCTGCTGTTGACCAGCGCCGACTTCGAAGGGGGGTCAGGCCTTGAGTTGGTCCGCGAGGTTTGTGTGATTCACTCGCGGGCCAAGGTCCTGGTGCTGCTTGAGACACTGGATCGGGCGTTGGTGGTGCAATCCTTTCGCGCTGGATGCAGGGGCGTTTTTGGGCGAGCTCAATCCGTGAAGGATCTCGTCAAGTGTCTCGTTTGTATTCACCGTGGGCAGATTTGGGCTGGTTCTCAGGAGCTGACGTATGTCGTGCAGGCTCTGCGCGAGCCAAAGCCGTTTCGGGTAATTAACACCGATAACTCAGCGCTTCTCACGGAGCGTGAGATGGCCGTGGTGCGCTGCGTGGCCGATGGGCTGACGAACAAGGAAGTGGCCGCGAAATTAAGCCTGAGCCAGCATACCGTAAAGAACTACCTGTTTCGGATTTTTGACAAGCTGAACGTCTCTTCCCGCATTGAGCTGATCTACTACGCCATGAACCAGGCCAACCTGGCGGCGCGCGTTGCTTGACAGCTAATCGCGGGGGTTAGGGAGTGCGCATAAATAACTTGAACAGACCGTGCGCAAGGCGCATACTTCCTGTGTGGACGGGAAGCGGCTCCGAGCCATCCAAGAGAAGTATCGGACGATGTGTCACATCCTCGACGAGCGCGGACGTCGAGTGTG
>DATJYK010000462.1:0-7971 GCA_035578005.1 Terriglobia bacterium | reverse complement strand
TACGCCAAGGGCCACTGGCAGATGACAGACACCGAGCCCTACATCCAGGATGACTGGAAGGTGAATTCCCATTTCACGCTGAATCTGGGCTTACGCTATTACTTCTACACCCGGATTCACGACGTTTCGCGGCCCACCGTCGATTCCGGCTTTTTCCCGAACATGTATAGCGTGGCGGCTCAGGATCCGCTCGACAGCTCGGGTGCCTACGTGTTTCCTGCAACCGGCGCCACGCAGGCCGATTACGGCAACGGACTGGTAGAGTGCGGCCACAACGGCATTCCGAACGGTTGCCAGCTTCGCAACACGGGAAAGAATTTTGCCCCGCGCATTGGCTTTGCTTGGGATCCGAAGGGCGACGGCAAGATGTCGATCCGCGGCGGCTACGGCATCTACTACGAATCGGGTAACGGCAACGAAGCCCAAACCGAGGGTGGCGAAGGAAATCCTCCTGTCGCTCCGGCGGTGTCCGCCTACAACATCCTGGGATATGGCTCCATCGCTCCCAGTGGGCTCCTGGTCCCTGGTCCCACAAGTTTTACCTCCATTCCCTACAGCCAGCCTTGGCCAAGCGTGCAGCAGTACAACCTGACCGTCGAGCGCGAATTGCCCGCCAACACTCTGGTGAGCATCGCTTACGTCGGCGCGCTCGGGCGGCACTTGGCCCGCGCGCAGGACATCAATCAAGTCAATCCAGCAAACGTCTCCGGCACGCTCAACGCGCCCGGGCTGGCCGGCCAGACCTATACGAACGGAGGCGCCTGCGATGCGTCAGGAAACTGTACGAACGTCCAGAACATCCTGATTTATCAGGCCGAGCCTGAGGTTTTCTTCAGGCCCTATCAGGGTTACAACGCGATTACCATGAAGCAGAATACCGCAGTTTCAAGCTACAACGCCTTGCAGACGAGCCTGCGTCACTCCTTCTCGCACGGTCTTACTCTGCAGGCGGCGTATACGTGGTCGCACGCCATTGATGACTCCACCAGCACCTATCTCGAGACTTCAGGAGCCATTAATGACTACAACCTGTCTCGCTGGAAGGGTACCGGAGACCTAAACCGCTTCCAGGTGTTCCAGGCCAACTTCATTTACGCCCTGCCGTTCTTCAAGAATGCCGGGAACGCATTTGCGCGGCAGGCGCTGGGGGGCTGGCAGGTGAGTAGCATCATCAGCTTCTTCGGTGGCGAGCCTGCTGATTTCAACTGCGGCGTTAACGGCTACTCGACAGGCCTAGGTGGGGGCAGCTACCGCTGCAACACCGTCGGAAAGGTGGCGCCCACAAAGGGAACCTTCAACGATCCCACTTACGGACCTACGATGCAGTGGTGGAATCCGGCGACGGTGACGCAACCGGAGCTAAGCCAGCTTTACGCCAACGGCGAAGCTTGCATGTTCGGTTGTATGGGCCGCAATATCCTCACCGGTCCTGGCCGCAACAACTGGGATATGGCGCTGGAGAAGAACTTCACTATGCCTTGGTTTAAGGGTGAGCACTCCACCCTGCAGTTCCGCCTCGAAACCTTCAACACTTTCAACCATACGCAGTACCAGTACGCGAACACGGGCTGCAGCGGGAACAACACCTTCGGAGAGTCGTGCGCTGACAACACGACCTCTCCTGGGGAAGTGAACAGTACATGGGCTCCTCGCCAGGTGCAACTCGGCATGAAATTCATGTTCTAAGCAGCACTCCCCTAACGGGGCTGTTGGGTGTTCGATCTGGGCGCAACGAACGGACCGGCGGGTCCATTCGTTGCGCCCAGTCGTTTTGTAGGGGCGCCCCTTGTGGGCGCCCAATGGCCCCAAATGGGTTTTGTCGCCTGAAGACGGCGGCCACAAGGTACGCCCTTATGAATTTACTTGACAGTAATCATCCAGGTGTCGTACAAGAATCAGCAGAAGGGTTGGGTTGGTTTTGATTGCTCGTCCGGTGGGCCTGCAAAAAATCGGCGGTATATCCCACGATGTTGTTGATAACAAGCAACTTAAAAATGGACATTGGGGATATCCCACGATGTCTATGAAAACAAAAGGCTTAAAAATTGGCTTTTAGGGATATCCCACGATATTAATGATAATAAGGTACTTATATCATCGTCCGCCCTCATAAGAGCGCTGAGAGCTGGAGACCGTAGAAAGACCATCGCCACCGCTGGCGGTCGACGCCACGACCCATTTTAACTTCCACGATCCGCGCGTTCGGGGTGGGGTGCAGGGGCGCCCCTGTCGGGTACCAGATTTGAATCCGGGGCACACAGCTTGGAATTGGGTTGGGCGGGCGGGCCGGACATGGGGCAGGCACAAGGCCTGCCCCTACGCTCGAGAAGTGTTAATCTAAGGTTGGAGGAACCTTGAGATGGCCAACCGAGACAGTCAGCAAGAGCTTCTGAAGGCGTTCCAGAAGCTTAGTCCGGAGCAGCGGGGCACGGTACTGGCATTATCACATGCTCTGGCAGAACCCAGTGTGGCCGGCGGACCCGATTTCGACTCAAGTACGCGGCCCATTGAAGTGGTCCTGGCAGAACTTGCTAGTGAGGTTCCCGACAGTGAGTGGAGCAAGCTCCCTCGCGACTTGACCGACAACCTCGATCATTACTTGTATGCAATTCCCAAAGCCGGCCTGCTGGCGTGATTTCGTATGTCGGATCTCCTTCCAAGCGCAGTCATTCCCGCGAAGGCGGGAATCCACTTTTTCGACATCGTGTTTTCAAAGGTTTACGCACTGGATTCCCGCCTTCGCGGGAATGACTGCGTCCAGACGTCCTCAAATGACACCAGTACCGGGGCAAGGCGGCGCCTAGGCGCCTTGCTTCCCGTCTTGCTTCTCTCGGTTGTGGCATCCGCCCAGAATCCAGCCGCCAGGCCCTCTGACCAGGAGTTGCGCGCCGCCTTCGGAAAGGCCCAGGCGGCCCTCCAGAGCAAGGACTACGCCGCTGCCGAGCGCGAGTTTAAAGACTTCCTCAAGCTCGATCCCAACAACCCGGCGGGCTACACCAATCTCGGCGTCGTTTACATTCGTACGAAGCGGTACAGCGACGCCATTCAGGCGCTGGAAATCGCCCGCAAGCTTGACCCGGACATGTTAGGCATCGATCTGAACTTGGGTCTCGCCTACTACCGTCAGCAGGACTTCAAGCAGGCGATCCCTTATTTCACTCACTTCGTGACAGCCCAACCCGACAGCCTGCAGGCACGTTACCTCTTGGGCATGTGCCATTTCATGCTGCGGGATTACGGTCCGGCGGTGGCCGCTCTCGAGCCCCTTTACGACCAGGAGCAGGATGATCTCGATTACCTCTACGTGATGGGCATCGCCTACGGACAGCTCAAGCGCAATGATGAGTCGAAGAAAGCCTTCAGCCAGTTGGTGCGGGCGGGCGGTGATGCCCCACACTTGCACCTGCTGCTCGGCAAGGCCTACCTTGACCTTTACGAAAACGCCAAAGCGGAAGACGAGCTCAAGAAGGCAGTGGCGGGCGATCCCAGCCTGCCGTTCGCGCATTATGACCTGGGAGTGCTCTATCAGCGCCTGGGCCAGATGGACCAGGCAATCGCCGAGTACGAAAAAGAGATGCAGATCAGCCCCAACGAGCCTTGGAGTTACCAGAATCGCGGCACCATCTGGATTGAGGCTGGCAATGCTGAGAAGGCTATTCCTCTGTTCCAGAAGGCACTCGCGCTTGATTCGAAGCTGCCCGACTCACTATCGGGCTTGGGCAAGGCATACCTGCGCCAGGGCGACGTTCCGAAGTCGATTTCGTTCTTGCAGCAGGCCCTCACCCTCGCGCCCGACAGCGCCAACATTCACTATCAGCTCGGCCAGGCGTACCTGAAAGCAGGGCGGCGCGCCGAGGCGCAGAAGGAGTTCGCGCAGCAGCAGGAATTGCAGACCAAAGCGCGCGAAAAGCAAGCGCAGCAGATTTCGGGGCAACTTCCGGCGCCGGAGGGCCCCAAGAATTGATTTCAGAGGTCGGGGCGGCCCTTGTGCCGCCGGTAGGGGCGCAAGGCCTTGCGCCCCTACGAATCGAGTACCATTCATTCAGGCAAGGACGTAAGATAGTGCCAACCGGAGGTCTTTCGACAAGCCGGCAGAAAGCTTGGATCGCCCTGCTCGCCGGGTTTTGCGCTTCTTCGCTGAATGCGCCTTCGTCCGCCTTTACATTCGCCCACGCAACCAGTGCGCCCGCCACCGTACAGTTTTCTGACGTAACCAAGAAGGCGGGAATCGACTTCGTGCACTTCAAGGGCACGATGGGCACATCGACCATCCTGGAGGAAGCGGGTCCGGGCGTTTGCGCGGCCGACTACGACGGCGACGGCTATCAGGACCTTTACTTCGTAAACGGCCGCGACGTGTACAATCGCGGCATCAAGGCGCGCAACGCTCTTTACCATAACAACGGAGACGGGACGTTCACGGACGTCACCGATAAGGCCGGCGTACCCGGAAACGCCTACGGCCTCGGCTGCGTCTGGGGTGACTACGACAACGACGGCTTTCCTGACCTGTACGTGACTCAATATGGCAAGAATATTCTGTACCACAACAACGGCAACGGGACGTTTACCGATGTCACCGAGAAGGCGGGCGTGGACGGGATGGACTTCGGCACCATGTTCCACACGGGCGCCACATTCTTTGACTACGACCGCGACGGCCGGCTGGACCTCTATGTAGGCGGCTACGCCAGATTCTCGCCCGACAGCCGGCAGTACTGCACCACCGAGATCGCGGCGCGCTCGAGCTGCCCGCCCGCGGTCTATGGCGGCTCACCTGACGTGCTTTATCATAACAACGGCAACGGCACGTTTACCAACGTCACCAAGGCTGCGAACATCTATCAGCCCAAGGGCGTGAACCTTTCCGTGGGTGCGGCCGACTACGATGACGACGGATGGCCGGACCTGTTCGTAGCCAACGACGGCTTGGACGCCTACCTTTATCACAACAATCACAACGGCACCTTCACCAACATCGCGATGGAGTCCGGCGTTGCCCTCACCGCGGACGGGAACACGATGGCGGCCATGTGCATCTCGCTCGGCGACTTCAATAACGACGGGAATCTCGGGCTTTATATCTCCGACTTTCAGGGGGCTGGTGACCACCTGTGGCATTACAACGGCAAAGGCTCGTTCGACGAGGTCAGTGACGATGCGGGCATCACCCTGCCCACGAAGCGGGTGCTCAGCTTCGGCGGCGGCTTCTTCGACTATGACAATGACGGCTGGCTTGACCTGTTCATCGCCAACGGCCACGTTTACCCGGAGATTGACCACACCTCCACCGAGATCCGTTACAAAGAGATCAACTCGCTGTTTCACAACGAGCGCAACGGGAAGTTCACGGACGTGGCCGACATTTCGGGCGATGGCTTCGCCACACCGCATGCCGGACGTGGCGTGGCTTTTCTCGACTACGATAACGACGGCAACGTCGATTTGGTGGTGGCCAACAACGGTGACCCGCCGCTGCTGCTCCACAACGGCGGAGGCACCGGGAATCACTTTGTGAACTTCCGTCTGGTGGGCACGCGTAGCAATCGGGATGCGATGGGCGCCCGCGTCAAGCTTCGCTCAGGCGGGCTAACTCAGATCCGCGAGATCGCGGGCGGCGGCAGCTATCTGTCGCAAAGCGATCTTAGAGCCAACTTTGGTCTGGGAGCGCGCACCGTGGCGGAAGAAGTGGAGATCCGCTGGCCAAGCGGCATGCATCAGACGTTCCACAATGTTAAGGCCGACAAATTCTACCTGATCATAGAGGGTAAGGACCAGTTGCAACTGCAGCGGTTCGGCAAGGGACATTCGGCCCACGGACGATGATGAGTAGGGCGCTGCCGAATTTCGGGGTAGTGGGTCAATTCGACGTAGGGGCGGCCCTTGTGGCTGCCCGTTCCAAGGCAGCGCTGTTACCTGGGCGGCCACAAGGGCCGCCCTACGTCAATCCCAATTTCGGTCCTCCGTCCCAGCCTCACGGTGTTATGATCTGCGCATGTCACCTTCTCGTCGCGACTTTCTGATTTCAACCGCCGCCGCACTTTCTGCTTCACGGATCCTCGGCGCCAACGATCGTGTACAAGTGGGATTCATCGGCTACGGGCTGATCGGCGCACAGCACGTGCACGATTTCAAAAACCTCCGCGACGTAGACTTGGTTGCGCTCTCGGACGTCTACGAGCCCCGAATGCGCCAGGGCTGCGAAGCTTGCGGTTCCCGGGCCAAGGGCTACGGCGACTTTCGACGCCTACTCGACGATCAGGACGTCCAAGCTGTGGTTATCTCCACCCCTGACCACTGGCACGCGTTGCTCGCGATCATGGCCTGCGCTGCCGGGAAGGATGTCTATGTCGAAAAGCCTTTAACGCTCTTTGTGCGCGAGGGGCGATGGATGGTGACGGCGGCCAAGCGCTACCAGCGTGTAGTCCAGGTGGGCACCCAGCAGCGCAGCGGGCGCCACTACGCGGACGCCGTGGGGTTGCTACAAGGCGGCCACATCGGCAAGATTCATACCGTGCGGATGGCCTTCTTTCGCAACGTCATGCCCGGTTTCGGCACGCCGCCCGATTCCGATCCGCCGCCCGGAATGAACTATGACCTGTGGCTGGGCCCGGCGCCGGAGCGGCGGTACAATCCTAATCGCTCCATCTACCACTTCCGTTGGTTCTGGGACTACTCGGGCGGCCAGATGACCAACCTTGGCGCGCACGAGATCGACATCGTCCATTGGGTGATGAAGACGCAGGTGCCCCAAGCTGTGGCCTCAGCAGGCGGCCGCTTCGCGTTGGAGGATAACGGTGAAACGCCCGATACTCAGGATGCCGTGTTCGAGTATCCGGGATTCACCACGCTTTGGTCGCATCGCGAGGTCAGCCGCGGCCGCGGGCAGGGCGAGGGCCTCGAGTTTTTCGGCACCAAGGGCAGCATGACGCTCAGCCGTTCGGGCTTCCAGGTGTTTCCCGACATGAAGGTGCCGCCCCAGAATGAGATCCCTGAATTTCAGGGGCATCCGGTAGGCGGCCCGCAGCCGGTGGCGAACGCCGTGCCCACGCCTTGGTGCAACGCGATGAAGCAAAAAGCCTACAACAACCTGCTTGCCTCGCACGCGCGAAACTTCATTGACTGCGTCAAGTCGCGGCAGCAGCCCGTCTCGAGCCTGGAAGAGGAACATGGCGTGGCCACGGCTTGCCACCTGGCCAACATCTCGCTCCGCTTGGGGCGCAAGGTGAAGTGGGACGCGGAACGCGAAGACATCGTCGGCGACGCGGAAGCCTCGGCCATGTTGTTGCGGCCTTATCGGAAACCATGGGACCAGGTTCTGACAGGTCTTGTCTCCTAGGATCAGGCTGTAACGCGGAAGCTTGGTGAGAGTGCTTGGAAATGAGATTCAGGGCGATCCTCAGGAATGTAGGGCATTTTGCAGTTTGCGTCTTCATGTTGAGTGCATCCGCGGCGTGGGCGCAAAGCGGTACTCCAACAGCTTACTCCACAGCGCCTGGAAGTGATCAGGCAGGGTTCATCGAGGGGACAGTTGTGAGTGCGACCACGAATGAGCCCGTGGAAGGCGCCCGGGTGCTTGCAGTGCCTGAAAACTCCGTGCCGGGCGCTTACCCTCTCTTGCCTGTGATCGCGGATGCCTCCGGGCACTTTGTGATGACCGGGCTCACTCCGGGCCGATACTGGCTGGAGGCTCACGCTGACAATTTCGTGACGCAGGTCTATGGTGCCCCAGAACCGTACGCACCTGGCAAGCTAGTGCTTAGTTGCACTGATAAACGATATATGGTATAAACGGGCGCATGTCGAGAACTGCGCCCACAATTAGTTGTGGTCCTGACGAGCGGCGGGAGCTGGAGCGCTTGGCCGCGAGTCGGACGGAATCGAAACAGATGGTGGAACGAGCCCGGATTATTATCGGGTGTCTGGCTGGCCGGCGGGTGCGCGAAATTGCTCGCCAGTGTCAGACCCGTC
>DATJYK010000461.1:0-1532 GCA_035578005.1 Terriglobia bacterium | reverse complement strand
TGGACTGAACCCAAAAATTGAGACACTCGCAGTTGGCACACCTTGCAGGGAAAGGAACTGCGAGTGGCAACGAGACGAGGGAACAACTACCCGAAGGCATTCCGGAAGATGGCAGTCGAGCGGCTGAAGAGCTGCGAAAATATTGTCGCGCTGGCGGAAGAACTCGGCGTGCATCGCCGGCTGCTGTACAAATGGCGCGATCAGATGGAGCCGATTGATGACGGCCAAGCGCCGCCGGAGAACTCCAAAGAACGTGAACTGCGGCTTCAGGTAGCCCAACTGAAGCGGCTGGTGGCGGACAAAACGCTGGAGGCCGATTTTTTCAAAGGTGCCTTGCAAAAAGTCGAGGCTCGACGCCAGAACAATACGCAACCTGGCGAGGCGGCATCTACGACCAAATCCGGGAGTTGATGTCGATGCAAGGCAACCTGAGCATCGAGCGAATGTGTCAGTTGGCGGGCGTGAGCCGGGCTGGCTTCTACCGGTCGCTGCAGGAGCAAGAACCCGGCGAAGAAGACATGGAAGTCCAGTCGGCGATTCAGAAGATCTTCGCCGAACACAAGCGGCGCTATGGATACCGGCGCGTTAGCAAAGAACTGCGCCGCCGCGGGATGCTGGTGAATCATAAACGAGTTCAGCGGCTGATGCGAGAGGACAACCTGCTTGCCGTGCAGCCGAAGGCGTTCGTGATCACAACGGATTCCGATCACGACCTGGAGGTGTATCTTAACCTGGCCAGTCGGATGAAACTCACTGGCATCAACCAGCTTTGGCTGGCCGACATCACTTACATTCGGCTACATCGTGAATGGGTGTTTCTGGCTGTGATCCTGGATGCGTTCTCTCGCAAGGTGGTCGGCTGGGAGTTAGAGCGAACCTTAGCAGCGCGCTTGCCGATCGCGGCGCTGCAGAAGGCGCTCGCAGAACGAAAGCCCCCGCCGGGCGTGGTGCATCATTCCGACCGCGGCGTCCAATACGCATCCGGCGCCTATGTCGGGGTACTGCGAAACCACGGCATGATCCCCAGTATGAGCCGGCCGGCGAATCCGTACGACAATGCGAGCTGCGAGAGCTTCATCAAAACTCTCAAGAGAGAGGAAATCTACGCCAACGAGTACCGCGATCTGGATCATCTCCGCGAAAACATCGCCGGGTTCATCGACAGCTACTACAATCGCGTGCGGCTCCATTCAGCGCTCGGCTACAGGCCGCCCGAGGAGTTCGAGCAGGACGCCAACGCCGCGACGATGTCGCAGGGAGCGACCATGAGTTTTTTTAGGCATGAGGAAATCTTTCGTCCGATGTGGGATTCTTTCTGGCAAAGCTTGGGGGCGGCTACCGCTGCCGTCCCCACCCATCGTCTCGATGAGTTTCCAGTCGGCTATTCCTCGGCGGGTTGGTCTCCACCAGAGCCCGCCTCCGCTTCACCGGCTGACGACGATTCTGGAGGAAATGAGGTAGCTTGAGAAGGAAAAATCAGTGAACGGCAAGTGTGCCAACCGCAGATTGTCTCAATGGAAGGGTTCACCCCA
>DATJYK010000460.1:0-26217 GCA_035578005.1 Terriglobia bacterium | reverse complement strand
CACGGTGGACCTGCGCCAAGCGATCGAAGCGTTCATCGCCGCCTACGCCCAAAATGCCAAGCCGTTCAAATGGCGGAAGCGCGAGGTCAAGGGATCGCAGCTTCAAAATACTATCGTTAACTTACGCAACTAAGCACTAGGTGCAAATTCCTGCGCTACCTGCCATACGCGGGTGATGCCAGATGGAAGCATCCTCAAGGGAGCCCAGGGCAATTTCCCTTATGACCGCAGCTTGGCATACGGCTACCGAGCCACTGTCGCCAGCGCCCAAGACCCGGCACAAGCGCTCAGCGACATACGCAACCTCGAGCGCTTTCTACACGCGGTGCCCTGGCTGCGGCCCGACCCGCTTGCGGGACTCGACCAGATGCCCGTGGACGAGATTGCGTCACGCCGAGAAGCCATCCCTGCCGGAGTGCTGGGTCGCCACCGCTCAAACCCCTTGTACCCGCCCCAAGTGCCGGACCTCATCGGCGTCAAGGACCGGCATTACCTCGACCGCACCGGCTTGCAGCAGCAGCGCGGCATCGTGGACCTGATGCGATATGCGGCACTGAACCAGGGCGGCGATGACCTCGCCAACTACGACGGCTTTATTCCGGCAGACTTCGGGAATTTCAAGAAACTGCCCGACCCAGCCGACCCCGACAGCGTCGGCGGCCGTTACAGCGACGAGCAGCTTTACGCCCTGGCGCTTTACGTCTATTCTCTTCAGCCTCCACCCAATCCGAACAAATCTGACGCACTCGCCGCGAGCGGGAAGAAAATCTTCGAGCGCGAGGGCTGCGCCGGGTGCCACACGCCGCCGCTCTACACCAACAACAAGCTGACGCTCGCCGAGGGTTTCAGACCGCCGCCAGGCGCCGAGCAGAAGTACGACATCCTGCCTATCTCGGTCGGCACTGACCCGAACCTGACACTCATGACCCGTCGCGGCACGGGCTACTACAAGGTTCCGTCGCTCAAGGGCGTGTGGTATCGGGGCATGTTCGGACATAGCGGCTGGTGCGCCACGCTCGAAGATTGGTTCAGCCCCGCGCGCCTGCGAGACGATTACGTTCCCACCGGCTTCAAACCCTACGGCGCGAAAACGTATGCGGTGAAGGGTCATCCCTTTGGGCTGGACTTGAACGCCGAAGACAAGCAGGCGCTGATCGCCTTCCTCAAAACGCTGTAGCACGCGTAGTGCGAACTTCGCGCTCGCTCTGCCACGGTACTTTTCGCCTGACCGCCTCTAGGGCAGTCCGGCGTGGGGCACCTCGACCTTGGTCATGACGATCGAGGCGCGATGGTTTGCCGATGCCTCAGCCTCGTGGAAGGTAGGCGCGACACAGACGAACAGCGTGCGGCCGTCGTCTCCACCTAACATACAGGCAAACGCGCCCACTCCATCGGTCTTTCGTTCCTCGATGATGCGCCCGCCCTCGGCCACCCGGAGCACCCGGCTGTGCATGGCATCGGCCACCCACACCGCACCTTCCGCGTCGAGACAGATACCGTCGGGCGCCACCTCCACTTGTTGGAGTGCTTCCTCGACCTCAGTCGATGCGGGTGGATCGCCGAAAGCTGCCCACGTCCGGCGTTCGCCCAACGAACCGGAGCCGACTTGGAAGGCGCTCAGCCGGTTCATCATGGATTCAGCCACGATCAGCGTGCTGCCATCAGGAGTAAGCGCCATGCCGTTGGGGAAGCCGAGTCCGCCAGCCACCACCCCGGCCGCGCCGTCGGGCTCCACCGAGATCAGTACGGTGGTACGTGCCGGGGCGCCGCCCATGAGATCGAACCCGAAATTGCCCACCCAGGCCCGGCCGTCGTGATTCACGAGCATGTCGTTCAAGTGCCACGGGGCCAGACCGAACAGATCGGCATGCTCGATGAGTGAACCGTCGACCTCACGTCGCAGAATCTTGCGGTCGCGCATGGAGACGATCAACATCCGGCCGTCGGGGAGGAACCCGAGTCCCGAGGGCTGCTGGGGTACGTGAGCCACTGTCTCTGCCGTGCCGTCTATGGCCACGGCGAGGACGCGGTGGGTATAGAAGTCGGAAACGTAGAGCCGCCCGTCGCGCCATCGTGGACACTCGGTGAATGACAAGCTGCCGATGAGGGTGGTGAACTCCGGCATCATGATCCTTTGTCGCCGTTGGAACCAATGGACTAACCAAGACCAACGAACCGCTCGACTTGGCGATCCAGATGGCCGGGCTCGAGGGACGCCTTCAACAAACTCCTAAGCCGGCGCGAGCTCATGCAGGATTTTCAGCAGGCCGTCGAGCGATGCGCTGACCATCGCGAGAGCGTTTCCGCTTGGCCGGAAATGTGTCTCGATCGACATGGTTCCGGTGTATCCCGCCTGCTGCAAGGCCTTGAGCTGGCCTCGCCAGTCAATGAAGCCGCTGCCCACCGGCGCCCAGCTTAGCTCGCCGGATTGAGGATCGCGCTTGACGTCTTTGACGTGCAGGTGAGGAAACAATCCCTCCACTTCGCGGTACCCGTCCGGGTAAGGAACTTCGTTCATCATGGCCGCGTTGGCCGAGTCCCAGTTTGCGCGCAAGTTGGGAGAATTGACGTCGCGCAAGATGCGCCCCAGTTCCTTTCCCGTGCCCACGTTGGTGTCGTACTCATTCTCAATCATCAGGATGATTCCGTTCTGTCGCGCGAGCTCCGCAGCTTTCGCCAGCCGGTCGCGCACGTAGGGATAAGCCTTCTCGGGATGGGGCGCCCGCCAGTAGCTGAAAATGCGAATCTTTTCGGTGCCGAAGAAGTGAGCAATCTCAAAGCACCGGTTGAGCAGCATCGGCGTGTCGCGCTCGGTGAACGTCGAGTGGAATTCAAGGGCCTGGTCCGGGTGCGCCGGCATCTCGGGCAGCTCGTACTTGAAGATCGGTGAAGCGATGTCACTCACCTGGAGATGGCGCCGGTCAATCGACTCCTTGACGCGGTCCAGCTCCGTCCGAGTGAGATTCATAATGTTCTTTTGCCACATCTCGCGCAGCTCACAATAGCGCAGCGAGTGACCGGAAATGAAATCCAGAGCCTCGTCAACATCCTCGGAGATCTCGTCTGTAATGATGCCCAGCTTGAAAGGCAGCGTCACAGGCATTGCCCGTTCGACGCGCGAGCCCAAGATCAGTACAGGGGCGGCGAGGGATGTCTTCAAGAATGCTCTTCGAGTCCGCAGGTTATGCATAAGTTACTGAGGCCAGTTAATGGCGGCATGAAGCCGCCTCGACCTCGAAACGAGTCATCACTCCGACCCTGGCGTGACCGCAAAGCCGCCTCGTTTGCTATCATACTTTGGGTGGCAGCGGTCATCTGCGATAAAATCGCTCGTCGCTACGGGAGACCAACATGAAGCTGATGGACCTTGACATCACACGCATCGCGCACGACACCTTTCGAATCGCGGGCTCTAAGGTGATTTACGTGGATCCCTTCAGGGTTAGTAAGAATGATGAAGCGGATATCGTCCTGATCAGTCACGAACACTTCGATCACCTGAGCCTCGAGGATCTCAACAAAGTTATTTTTCCAGGCACGAGTATCGTGGCCAGCCCGTTATGCAAGGAGGGGCTGAAAAACGTCAAGGTGAAGGAACTTCATTACATGGATCCCGGCGGGAAGCACGTTATGGGCAAGGTGGAAATCCAGGGTCTGCCTGCCTACAACCTGAACAAATTTGCCGAGCCTGGCAAAGCCTTCCACCCTAAAGGAGAAAAACGCCTGGGCTTTCTGATCAAGATGGATGGCACGACGGTTTACCACGCCGGGGACGCTGATTTTATTCCGGAAATGAGGTCGATCCAGTGCGACATCGCGCTGCTCCCGGTCTCCGGTACTTATGTGATGACCGCAGAAGAAGCGGCTGACGCCGCGGCCGCCATCAATCCGAAGATCGCGGTGCCCATGCATTACGGCGCCATCGTAGGCAGCGAAGCCGATGCGCAGAAGTTCAAGTCGCTGGTGAAGAATTGCCAGGTGGAAATCATCTGATTGCCGATTTTTGATTTTTGATTTTCGATTGACCTCTTGGCGATCCAACAGTGTGCTCCAGTGCACACGAGTACCAGCGAGCAATCGAAAATCGGCAATCGAAAATCAAAAATCGGCAATTACGGGGCCCACGCCAGCCCATCCGCATTATTCCCGGCGTCAATCAACTTCACCTTCCAGTCACTGAGATCCACCTCGGCCACCTGGCGGCTTTTGTCGCAAGAGACGTAGGCCATCTTTCCGTCGGGCTGGATGAGGACTTCTTGCGGCAAGGGCGGCAGGGGGACGGTGCGCGCGAACTGCATGGTGGAGAGGTCCACCACGCCCATACCGGGCGCGTTGGGCAAGGCGATCAGCAGCCATTTGCCGTCCGGCGTCACCGCGCTGCCGTAGCCCTCGGCGGGCAGGGTGATCCAACTGTTCACTTTGTCGCTTGCCGCATCGATTACCGCCAGGCGCGGCTTTTCGGTGTCGGAGGTGAATACCCAGCGGCCGTCGGGAGTGACGGAGATGCGCTGCACGTGGTCGGCGACGGGAATCACGGTGAGGGTCTTGCGGTCCACCAGGTCGAGCACCGAGACGCTGCCCGGCCCTACGTTAGCTGTGTAGCCTCGTGTTCCGTCCGAGCTGATCGCCAGCATGTGCGACTCGGGCGCGCCGGTGGGGACTTTGCCGATGATCTTGAACGAGTGAGGGTCAATCAAGGTCACCGCCTGGTCAAGCTCGGTGGTGACGTAGAGCAGCCCGTCCTTGGGTCCGAACATGGGGCAGTGCGGGCGCACGCCGTGCCCGAAATCGATCGTGTGAACCAGGCGCCGGTCACTCAGGCTGAACACATCGAGCGTGCTGCCATCGGTGCCTGGCGAGCCTACGCCGGAATTCCCGTAAATGGGCACGAAGGCAAGGCGTCCGTCCGGCGAGGCAATCACCTCGTGCCCGGTGACGCCTGTTTCGGGCAACGTGGCGATCTGGCGCCCCGCAACCGGGTCAATCAGACCCAGAGTGTGTGCACCCTTGTTGGCCACCAGCACGAGCGCTTTAGATCCGGTTGTGGGCGGCGGCGGCTGGAACGAGAGCAACGCGGCGAATGCGAGCGACAAGGTAAGGTACGAGAGCATGGTGAACCTCCGTTAGGTACTAGGGAATAGGCAATAGGGAATAGGCAATAGACAGCCCCGCCTCTTGGCCATTGCCTATTGCCTATTGCCTGCTTCAACTGGACCATCATACTTCACTCGTCCCCGTTCCAGCGACACCAGGCGCCGCGCGATCGACGCGCCCTGGCTGTAATTGTGCGTTGAGAACACCAGCGCTTTGCCCTCCTCGGGCAGCCTCTGGAGCAGTTGTTCCAGCTTGCGGGCCGAGTCGGCGTCGAGACCGGTAAAGGGCTCGTCGAGCAACAGGAAAGCGGGATCATGCAGAAGCGCGCGCGCCAGTGACATGCGTTGTTGCAAGCCGCGCGAGAGGTTCCGCGCCGGTTCGTCGCCCCGCTCACGCACCGCGAACAAGTCGAGCACCCGGTCAATTCTGCGCTCGAGATCGCCCAGGCTGTAGAGCCGGCCGAAGAATCGCAGGTTCTCGCGTCCCGTCAACTCACCGTAAAGAAAAGCAGCATGCGAAACAAACCCGATGCTTGTTTTGGCGGGCCGGCTATCGCTCGAGAGGCTGCGGCCCCCGAAAAGCACCTCGCCCTCGTTGGGACGCGCGAGGCCTGCCAAGGTCCGTAGCAGCGTGGTCTTGCCGGCGCCGTTGGCGCCGTAGAGCAACACTGCGTCTCCAGGTTCGAGCCGCAGGCTAACGTCTCGCAGAGCCGGCAGGTCTCCGAAAAACTTGGATACGCGGCGTGCTTCAAGCGCGTCCTCAGCGCGGCTGTTGGCGGGCGGCATAGGATTCGAGCAGCGAGGGAGGCGTCTTTTTCAGCTCCGCCACCAGACGCGCCTTGAGGTCGAGGCGTTCCTTCCAGTACTTTGGCTCTGCGATTTTTCCGGCTGAGAAAAGCTCATCAAGGTCAGCTACGGAGTTAAGCAACTTCTCAATTTTGGCGTTCAGCAGCAGGTTGGGCTCTGCGCCGGCTTGAGCCTTAAGCCTCGGCCACTCCTTGGCGACGCGCACGCCGAGGGCCCAGAGAAGCAGAAGAAGGAAGGCGACCAACACGGGACCGGTAAGTTGGGAAATCGAGTTGGGAACGGTTTTCACCTGGTCCTGGCTCTGCCCCTCGCCCTGATTAGATCCGGACTCCCCGCCCTGATTCCCTTGATCGAGGCCAGGCGGCGGTCCGGACGCGGCCTCTCCGCTGAGCCGGATGGAGAGCGCTGTAGTGTCGCGGGCCAGTTGCGGCGCGCCGTACACCTGAATCTTGTGAACGTTGTCGCTTCCCGAGGCCTGGAAGCCGGGCGCGGCAACGGCGAGGGTCGAGGGATAGACGTAGAGCTCCGCCTGATCGATGGGTAAGGACACACGGTCCTTGAGATCGACGCCCGAAGAATCATAGGCCCGCGTGTACTGGATGGTCACCTGAGTGACACCGGGCTTGAGCGCATAGCGGATAGAGAATTCGCCGCTGGTCTTTCCCAGTTCAGGAGTTTGGGGAAGCGACATGTTCATCAAACCCGCCACCGAGACGGTGGGAGTACCCGCGTCAGCCGGCACACTGAAGCGGAAAGTTGCATCAGGTGCCGCGTAAGCGCGCGGCGGCTTGGTGGAGTTTTGGATGGCGTATTCTTCCTGAACGTGTAGCTCGGGGCCGGAGTTCCCGGCGAGAGCTCCTACGAATACGCGCGCGCCCGGGATGCGCATTCCGGCAGGGGACCGCGTGGAGTCAAAAACGGTGAGGCTGACATTGGCATTGCCGCTGGAATCGAACGTGGCCGGCGCGTTGTAGGTCGCGCCCGCAAAGTCTGTCGAGACCAAGTAGAAAGATTTGGGGTCAATGCCATCCGCGCTGAAGGCGAAGTGGCCGGTGGCGTCCGCGGTCGCCGTCGCAACTTGCTGCATTCCGCCGCGCGGCATCAACAACCGCACCTCCTGGCCCCCGACAGCCCGGCCGGTGGTGCCGTTCGAGACCGTGCCCTGAACCTGCGCTTGCGCTGAGAGAGCGACGGGAAACAGGGCCGCAAAGGCAATGGCGCACGCGATAGACGCAAATTGTGACGACGGCTTCATGCTCAACTCAAGCAAAGGATCGGGACGAAGAACCTCAGTGTGCTGTTGCAGACGGCTATTCAAAATTCCGGATTCTAAACGCCGCGACATAGGTTATCGCTGCGCTCGATGAGCGCCGATCGGCGCTCACAGACCGATGCTACAGCAAGAAGCGTCATCACTTTCGTCGCTCCGTTTAGGTTCGGTACCCCAGATTTCGAATTTAGAGTCTCCGCTGCTTGCTTTGAATCTTTGCGCCGCACTCTCCGCAGAATTTTACAGGCAGCGGATTTTCAAAGCCGCACGCGGAGCACGTGTAGTCAGGGATCGCCTCGGCCTTGCGCCGGGCGCGCCGGGCCGCCACCTCGCGCTCGATGAAGGCATCCTCGGTGCTGGCTCGCTCCACGTCCTTCGAGGTGGCCATCAGGCGCGCGGCCTCGGCGGTGTAGGTTGCGCGCAAGGCCTCGTAGTCCTTGGCCGCGATCTTCTTGGCGCGGTACTCGAATTCGAGATCCTGAATGTTCTCGTAGAGCACCAGCCGCCGGCGCTTGAGATCGGTAAGCGGCGTAACGTCCACGGGCAAGCTACCGGTGTCCTTGCCGGTGGCCAGTAGTGGCGTGGCTACGAAACACGCCAAGCCAAGCGCAATGACGAAAGCAATTACGACCAACATAAGAGAACCCAGTGGTTAGGGGTTAGTGATTAGGGGTTAGCGATAAGAAACGCGGCTGATCGTCATTAGACCGTTATGCGCATCGAAACGTGAATTTTGTTCTCGTTTCGTGGTCGTAGGGCCGACCCTTGGGTCGGCCTTGGCCGGGGCAAGCCCCGGCCCTACATCCGGATATCAAGGGCGGAGCCCTTGGCTAGTTAGCACCTGCAGTCCGAAGGGCGACAGGGGCTAACCACTTACCACTAATCACTAACCACTTTTTTCATTTCTTCTTCGATTTCGGCCATCACATCCGGATCAACGGGAACAGGTTCGGTGGCTTCTGCCGCCGATTGCTGCGCTCTGCGCCAGCGCCGCAGCAGCACGACGATCAGGCTTAGGCCGATAATTCCTCCACAGATCGGGAGGATCCAAACCGTCAGATTAAAGCCGCTGGGTGGCGGAGTCGCCAGCACCTTGGTGCCGTACTTCAGCACAAAGTCCTGCAGGATGGCGGCGGTGTCCTTACCCGAAGCCACCTCCTTTTCCGCCATGGCCTCCATTTCAGCCTTCGGCCCACACCCCTCGTGGTTGCAGCCACTCACTGTCATGTTGCAGCCGCATTGGCAGATGACGCTGCCCTCGATAGCCTGCGGGGTGGTCTTTGGTGCCGGAGGATTGCCGTCAATTGCGGCCCCGCTCCCAAGTGTCAACGCGACCGCGACGGCGGCAAGCATGAGCCTCGAAATTGTGTAATGCCTCATACAAGGAACTCCTACCGGCTGAACCCTAACACCTAACACCTGCTTTTACGGCACCAAGACAATCTTCCCATAGGCGCCGGGTTCCATCACCGCCTTATGTGCGCGCGGGGCCTCTGCTAGCGGAATCTCCTGGCCCACCACAGGCCGCAACGTGCCGTTCTCCAGACCTGCCACCAAGGCGGCATGCATTCCGGCCAACTCGGGCTCAGTGGCGTTCAGCAAGGTCATCCCCACGATACTGGCCTCACGAACCATGGTGTCGCGAGGGTTGACCTCCACCGTGCCGCGGCTGCCCACCACCACTACCCGGCCATGACGAGCCAGAAGGGTGAGATCCTTGCCGAGGTTCACGTTCGCCAGCATCTCGATGATGAGGTCAACGCCGCGGCCACCGGTGAGCTTCATGAGTTCGTCGAGGTAGTCAGGCGCCTTATGGTCGAAGACGTGATGCGCGCCTTCCCGGGCCACCAGCGCCTTGCCCTTGTCACTTCCCGCCGTGCCGATGACCGTAAGACCCGCCGCGCGGGCCAACTGCACCGTGGCCGTTCCCACACCGCCGCTTGCGCCGTGCACCAGCACAGTTTCGCCGAACTGTGCTCGGCCGCGCAGGAACAGTGCCCGGTGCGCGGTTCCGTAAGGTACACCCATCGCCGCGCCCTGGGCGAAGCTGATCTTCTCCGGTAGCGGGTGAACCTGGAACTCCTTCGCGATCGCTTGCTCCGCGTAAGTCCCGGTGAGGGGAGTTCCAGCGATGTAAACCCGCGCGCCGGTCGCGAACTTTGTCACTCCTTGTCCTACCGCCTTCACCGTTCCAGCACCGTCCGCGCCCGGCGTCCAAGGAAGCGCGGGCTTCACCGCATAAAGACCATTGCGAATGTAGGTCTCGACAGGATTCACCCCGGCGGCTTTGACCTGCACCAAAATCTCGCCGGCGCCGGGACGCAAGTCCGGGACTTCTTCAAGCCTCAGAACCTCAGGCCCGCCGAATTGATGAACACGAATTGCCTTCATAGGCTTGTGTCAGAGTGCCCTCATCCTGCGGCATCTCCGTGTTCCCTTTGCCCAGGAGCTTTCAACGTCGATTACAGCCCTTTGCCATTGCCGCCAAAGCGGCGCTCGAGCGCCGACAAGAACGTCCTGATGCGTTCGTCGGTCTTCTTCTGACTCTCGGTGAGAGAATCGTTAGATTCCGCCAGGCGCCTGTCGAGTTCCTTTTGTGAGGCCGCCAGGTCTGCTATGGCATTTTGCATACGGATATGGTTCAGCGCCAAATCTTTGCCCAATTCCTTAAGTTGCATCAGTTCAGAGGCAAATTTCGCCTGTTGTTGCAACATGGACTCCATAGAGCGTTCGACATTGGCTTCGAACTTTGCCCGCCGTCGCTCCGACTCCTCTTGCAACTGCTCCATGGTCACCAAGTGGTTGCGCATGAACTACATTGACCGTTCCATCTCTCCGAAAGTCATAAAGATCTCCCTGCGCTACTCCAACGACTCCAGGTCCTTCACCTCGACGGCCGCATCCTGCTCGCGGCGTATCTCAGCCATTTCACGCTCCACGCGACTTGGGATCAGGGCCAGCAAAGTACCGAGAAAAACAACGGCACCTCCCACCCACACCCACGTCACCAGCGGATTGATAAAGACCTGGACGATGGCTTTCTTCGTGTCGGGGTCCTGCCCGGCCAGCACCACGTAAAGATCGTCGCCAAGCGAACTGCGGATGGCCACGTGACCCACGGCTTCCTGGCTGGCCTTGTAGAATCGCTGCTCCGGGGCGACCGTTCCAAGGGCGTGCCCGTCGCGGATCACGGCCAGCACGGCGCGCTCGTATTCGTAGTTTGGCGTGTCGCCGGTGGTGAAACTCGAGCACCGCAAGACGTAGTTCTTGGCTTGCATGAGGTCGCCCTCAGCCATCAAGGTCTTGGTTTCGCTCTTGAAGGCCTGGCCCAGGAAGCCCACGAATAGAATCACGATGCCCAAGTGGATCACGTACCCACCGTAGCGGCGCGTATTGCGCATGGTGAGGTTGTAGACCGCCTGCCCGAAATTCTCATGAAGCGTCCGCTGGCGGGTGCGAGCGCCCTTGTAAAACTCGCCTAACGTTGCTACCGCCACGAAGGTGGTGAGCAGAACCGTCATGCTAAGGTAAAGGCCGCGCACACCGAAGGCATAGAAAATCGCCGTGGCCACCAAACCTGCCGCCAGCGGCACCGTGAAATTCTGCTTGATGCTTTGGAAACTGGTCTTGCGCCACGCCAGCAGCGGGCCTGCGCCGGTAAGAAACAGCAGGATGAGTCCGATGGGGATCATGAAGCGGTTGAAGAAGGGCGCGCCCACCGTCACGGTGGTATTCGAGACGGCTTTCGAGACGATGGGAAAAATCGTTCCCCAAAGCACAGCGAAAACAGCCGCCAGCAGCACCCAATTGTTGAAGAGGAATCCGCTCTCGCGCGAGGCGACCGAATCCAATTGATTCTCACTCTTCAGGAAATCGAGGCGTAGGAAGAGCAGGCTGGCCGAGAAGAGTAGAATGATGCCGAGGAAGACGGCGAAAAACGGGCCAATGTTGGATTGGGCGAAGGCATGCACAGAGCTCACGATGCCGCTGCGCGTCAGAAAAGTGCCGAAGATGGAAAGGAAGAAGGTGGCGATCACCAGCACCATGTTCCAAACTTTCAGCATTCCGCGCTTTTCCTGGATCATCACCGAGTGCAAGAACGCGGTGCCGCCGAGCCAGGGCAGCAGCGAGGCGTTCTCCACCGGGTCCCAGGCCCAGTAGCCGCCCCATCCGAGCACTTCGTAAGCCCAGTTACCGCCCAGCACTATGCCAACGCCGAGAAACATCCAGGGCACCATCGTCCAGCGGCGCGTGGTCCGAATCCAGTTGTCGCCGAGCTGCCGGGTGATCAATGCCGACATGGCGAAGGCGAAGGGCACCACCATCCCGACGTAGCCGAGGTACAGCATCGGGGGGTGGATTACCATCGAGGGGTATTGCAGCGCCGGGTTCAAGCCATTGCCGTCTGGCGGAGCGAAGGCCCGCGTGCTGCTGCCGGCAAGCACGAGCTGGCTGAACGGGTTCGCGACGAAGTTGATCAGGATGGAGAAGAACACGCCCGTGCCCATCAGGATGGAGACTACGTAGGGCATCAGTTGGCGGTTGCGCCGCCGGTTCATGAGCACCACCAGCGCGCTATAAATGGAAAGCAGCCAGGTCCAGAAGAGCAGCGAGCCTTCCTGACCTGACCACAGCACCGGAATCTTGTAGTAAATCGGCAGGGCGCGGTTCGAATGGGTGGCCACGTACGCGCTGTTGAAATTGTCGGTAAGGATAAGGAACTCGAGGGCCACCACGGCCAGCGTTACCATCACGAAGAACGCCAGCACGGCGCGCTCGGCGCTGCGCGTAACCCGCAGGCTCCGAAGCTTACCGCCCAGCGCCCCGGCTACTACGGCGTAGAGCGCGAAGGCCAGAGCCGCAATTAAACCTACGCTACCGACTTGGTTCATAAGGTTGCTGACCTCCGGCAGATAGTTCTCACCGGCATTTAACTACATGTGTACTAATTGTCACAATCCTTGTGCGTCTCGTGAGTCTCGCTGTCCCGATGATTGATTCTAAACGAGATTCCAGCTTTGTTCGTCAGGCCCCGTTTCGGGCCACTTTGCTTTGCGGTCCCGGCGGGGCAGCCTGGTACTTAGACGCGCACTTGGCCTGAATTTTGTCCGCCTGGAAGACACCATTCGGGGAATAGGTGCCCTCGATAATTGCTTGGGCGCCTCCCACGAAGGTGTCCGGCAGGGTATCCGAGCCCACGTACGCCACCGGCACAGTCGCCGCGTCCTGACTCAGACGGAACGTCACTTGGCCCCCGTGCCGCTCGACGGACCCGGCCGCCACCACTCCGCCCACCCGGACATGCTCATGGCCGCCCTTGCCGCTCAGAAGCTCGCTAACCGTCACGTAATACGTCTTGTTCTGCTCAAACCCTGAGACGGCCAGCCAGCCCACAACGGCCAAAATCACGCCGATTCCGATGCCGAATTTCAGTTGTTTCGCTTTCATGATACCCTCGATCCGGGCGCCGCCCACCTTTGAGAAAGAGCGCAACGCGCGAGCCATCACAAGTGGGTCACAGCGACGGGACAGTTGAATTGTCCACCTTCTTGTCGCATGAGTCAACGGCGAGGCGGGCGGCAACTCTCACTCATTTTCGCTCATGCGGCGCGCCACCGCATGCAGGAGGTCGTATTTCGTGAGGATCTCGTAAACTCCAGTATGGAGGCTGACGAATACCGCCGGGCAATCCCGAGTAATACATCCCATGATGTGGTCAACGTTGGCCGAAGGCGCCACCACGGGAAAACTTTCGCTCATGGCCTCACGGACCACCAATTTCTTAAGATCCTTGCCTTCGAGAGCCAGGTTGAGGATAGCGTCTTCGTAGATGGCGCCCACCGGGTGGCCGTCTTCGAACACGGGCAACTGCGAAAAATCATTGGATTGCATCTCTTCGAGCGAGCTGCTCACCGTGTCCGAAGGGGCCACCGCAATCAGGGGCCGTGCCGGGCCGGCCGCAATCTTGGCTTGTACGATCTCGCCGGCCGTGAGCGGTACCGAGGACTCGAGGTACCGGTTTTCCTTCATCCATTCATTGTTGTAGACCTTGCTCAGGTAGCGGGCGCCGGCATCCGGGACCAGAATCACCATGAAGTCGCTCGCGCTGAGGCCAGGCGCAATCTGCATGGCCGCGCCCACCGCCGTGCCTACGGAGCCGCCGGCAAAGATGGCCTCGCTGCGTGCCAGACGCCGCGTCCAGAGAAATGAGTCCTTATCGCTCACCTGGATGACGTCATCCACCACGCTGAAATCGAGTGTATCGGGAACGTAGTCCTGGCCGATGCCCTCCACTTTGTAGGTCTCGCCCTCGATGAGCTTGCCGGTGTGGAAGAATTCGGTGAGCACGGAGCCCACCGGATCCGCTCCGATGATCTTCACCTTGGGATTCTTGCTTTTCAGATAGCGCCCTACTCCGGTGATGGTGCCGCCGGTACCGATGGCGCATACGAAATGCGTGATGCGCCCTTCGCTGTCTTCCCAGATTTCCGGACCCGTGGTCTTAAAGTGAATTTCGGGGTTCTTGGGGTTCTCGTATTGATTGGGCTGATAGGCGTTGGGGATGTCTTGGGCAAGCTTGGTGGCCACCGAGGTGTAGCTTCGCGGATCATCGTGCTCTACTGCGGTGGGGCATACGATCACCTCCGCACCCAGCGCCTTGAGCAAATCGCGCTTCTCCTTGGATTGCTTGTCGGCCATGGTGAAAATGCACTTGTAACCTCGGATCACCGCTACGAGCGCCAGCCCCATCCCGGTGTTGCCGGAGGTGGGTTCCACAATGGTGCCGCCGGGTTTCAGGAGGCCCTGGCGCTCGGCTTCGTCAATCATGGCGAAGCCGATGCGGTCTTTCACGCTGCCACCGGGATTGAGGTAGTCGCACTTGGCGTAAACTTCCGCCTTGCAGCCGCGCGTAATGCGGTTCAGCCGGACCAGCGGCGTGTGGCCGATGGCTTCAAGAATGTTGTTGTAGCGCATGAGTTGCAATTATAAGGGAGTTCAGAGCGCAGTGACGGAGGATGAAGCCACGATGCTTGGCGGCGCCTGAGTGCCCTGGAGACAATTCGGTTGTGATTGAGTGTCGGACGGTGGTTGGCCCGCGTCCGAAGAAGGGATCGCTGGACGCACCATATGCTCCGAAGGGCGCCGATTCTCTTCACGGGGACGTCAAGCCGCCCATGAAAAGCAGAATCGGCGCCACCTCGGCACCCGCCATTCTCATCAAGTCTACGCCTCTGCCGTCAGCGGCTCTCCGCGCTCGTACTCTCACAAGCACCGTAATCCTTCACCAGCTTCGACACGGTGAAAGTCGGCCTGCCGGAGTCGTCCTTCGACTTCTTGCCACTCAGGGCGACTCGCTGGCCGGGGGCCAGCGAAACGTTGGTGGCTACCAACGCGTAGGTGTTCTGGTCTTTTTCATTCATCAGCTTGACGCCGTCTGACGACGGTTCGACACATCCCACGATATTGCCGTGGTGCCGCAGCGCCAGATAGGTTACGCCGACACCGGCAGCGGCGGCTACACCAACAATGGCGCCGGTGTTTGAACCATAGCCGCCCTTCGGGGCGGTGTAGGTTCCCGTGGTTCCACCGGTGCCGGTACCCCCACCGCCGCCGTACTGCGCAAGGGCAGGTGCTGCAAGCGCGAGACCAAGAAAAACCGCCAAAAAATGTTTCGAGACTCTATTCAAGTTCATTGTCATCTCCTAGGGGCGAATGCGCCCGCATGTGTGAGATGTCCGGAGTCAAAGGTGCGCGGTTAAAGTGCTGTCAAAAGATTGTGGTGAGATGTTGACAAGTGCCAGGCGATCGCCTCACGCCGGTTTGCCCGCGTCGAGTATGATTAGCACTGCGCAAATGCTTCTGTTCCGGCCCTCGCCTGATAGGAGCGCGACGAGGCAAGCGATTTGAGCGAGCTTCCAGAAGCCGTGATCGATCGAGTCCCGCAGACCACCGGGCGCGTGGGACGGCTGCGGTGGTGGATTGTGTGGACGCTCTTCTTCTCCACGGTCACCAACTACATCAGCCGCCAATCGTTTTCGGTGCTTTCACCGCTGATCACCAGCCAATTTCATCTTAGCCACACGGATCTTTCCAGAATTCTGGGCGCGTTTCAGATCTCCTACGCAATCACCTGGCTCGCGGGCGGCATCTTTCTTGACGCGGTTGGCACTCGCGTGGGCTTGGCGGTGGCGGCGGCATGGTGGTCCGTGATGAACATGCTCACCGGGCTCGCCAGTTCCGTTGCCGGCTTCGCTTTTTTCCGCTTCATGCTGGGCATCGGTGAAGGCTTCAACTGGCCGGGCGCGAGCAAGACCGTGGCTGAAT
The DNA here is from genome assembly GCA_035578005.1 of Terriglobia bacterium. Taxonomy (GTDB): domain Bacteria; phylum Acidobacteriota; class Terriglobia; order UBA7540; family UBA7540; genus Gp13-AA77. The sequence continues at coordinate 10,722 of DATJYK010000460.1, read as the reverse complement.
GGTTTCCGCGCCAGGAGCGCGGCCTTGCGGTTGCGATTTTCGACAGCGGATCGAGCGTTGGAGGAGCCTTGGCTGCGATCATCATTCCCTTGATCGCACTGGCCGCTGGTTGGCGGTGGGCTTTCATCGTAGCGGGGTTGCTCGGGTTGGTCTGGGTCGTGCTCTGGCTTTTCGTCTATCATCCGCTGGACCGCCATCCACGAGTGACAGCGGAGGAAGTTGCTCTCATCAATGCAGGGCGCGATGCGGCTCTTACTTCCGCGCAGCGTGGCATCGGACGATGGCTCCACCTGGCTGGAAATCCCAACGTTTGGGGCATCGTGCTGGGACGCTCGCTCACCGATCCGATCTGGTGGTTCTATGTTTTCTGGCTTCCGCAATACCTGAGCGACGCTCGAGGATTCAGCCTTAAGCGAATCGCACTTTTCGCTTGGATTCCTTTCGTGGCCGCCGACATCGGCAATTTTACCGGAGGACTGATCTCGGGTTACCTCATCCGGCGCGGCATGCCGGTGATCCGCGCTCGCAAGTGGGTGTGCGTGGCCAGTTGCCTTCCGGTTCTGGCGGGCATCCCGGCCGCGCGCATCCACAACGTCTATTGGGCTCTGGCGCTGATTTGTTTTGCGCTGTGGGGGTACGCGAGCTGGTCCACCATGGGCCTCACGTTTCCCTCCGACCTTTTCCCGCACGACGTCGTGGCCTCCGTTACGGGGTTGAGCGGATTCGCCGCCGGCTTCGCGGGCACAGGTTTCACCTTGGCCGTGGGCGTGATCGTAGACCGGTTCTCGTATCGACCTGCGTTTCTGGCGGCGGGACTTCTTCCTCTCTTCGCGACCGCCGCCGTGCTGCTGCTCATTCGGCCGGCACGCGCGCACGGCAATCCGCCGTCGATGGCTTCTCCGTCAGAACTTTTTCTACCTGATCAGACGCAGCGGAGCGCTCATGTTTCGCAGCCAGAACGGGAGGGTAAACATCCATGACTGAACCCAGACACTTCCAAGTAGAGAATCTCAAGATTGAGGTCTACGCCAGTCGAAAAGCCGCCGGTGAAGCGGCGGCGCGTGCTGCGGCAGAATCCCTGCGGCAATTGGCCAAGCAGCGGGCCATGGTCGGCGTGATCTTCGCCACTGGCGCTTCCCAGCTTGAGACTTTGCACGCGCTCACCACAATCCCTGACCTTCCTTGGAATCGCGTCGCCGGCTTCCACATGGATGAATATGTAGGCTTGCCGGCGGATCATCCGGCTTCGTTTCGCCGCTACCTTCGGGAAAACTTGACTTCGCGCGCGCATCTCGCAGAATTCCACGAGATTGACGGGACCGTGGCGGACCCCGAGGCGCTGTGCCGTGAATATGCCGCCATATTGCGGTCGCGCGATCCGGAGTTGTGTTTGCTAGGGATCGGCGAAAATGGCCACTTGGCTTTTAATGATCCTGCCGAGGCGGATTTCTCGGACCCTCAGGACATGAAGATCGTGTCGCTTGATGCCATGTGCCGCCAGCAGCAAGTAGCCGAGGGATGGTTCGGGAACCTCGGCGAAGTACCGCCACGAGCCATGACTCTGACGATTCCCACGCTGTTGAGGGTGCCCAAACTGATCGCCTCCGTGCCCGGAGGCCGAAAGGCACGAATCGTCAGACGCACGATCGAGGAACCCATTTCCACCGCTTGCCCTGCCACGATTTTCCGGACTCACCCGGATGTTACGGTGTACCTCGACCCCGAATCCGCTGCGGAATTGGAGCATGTGACGTTTGCACGGTGAGGTTAAGAGCCAGGCTTTCAAGAATGCTCTCGCCCCGCATCGGCTTGGTGAAATAGAACGGTCTGCACCTGACCTTCTAAACTAACCGCTCCGGTGCGGCGGCGCTGCACCTTGCTGAAACTGTTCCACAAGGTCGCGGATCTGAATGGCGTCCGCCTTGCGATGGCCGCGGCTCACGATGGGATTGGTTCCGCCGGTAGAATCGATTTGAATGGTGGACCAGATCAAGCCAGTGCGAATGCTGACTGACGCTACCTGCGAAATGGAAATGCTCTCCTCGGTCGAACCGATAAGGCGCGGCTTCATACGGGACACCCGTTGAGGCGTGACTTCGATCCGAAGAGGGAACCAAAAATTGCCGGCCGTCCAACGGCTGGCTCTGAAGACGTATTTTTCGTCAGTCACCCTCGCAGTTTACCACCAGCAGCGGCCACGCTGGCCGTTCGCGCAGGCGGGATTCCGTGGTCCGGCCCCGCCTCCGCCGGCCCGCCACTCGAATCCCTAACAAGAGCCTTTCGCCCTTTGCCATCTGCTAACCCCCTTATTTATCAACAACCTCTTGGTTTTACAAAAATAGCTCCTTGTTTTCAGATACCTCTTGGCTTTGACGCGTTTGGGACACATTTTCCTTTGTTTTCAACAACCTCTTGGCTTCGTTCGTTACGTAGGCTTTTCACATTTGCCGCCGCAATCCTAGATTCTTCTAATCTTTCGATCTGAAACCTCTCCTCGGTTCCGGCGCTGCCGCTCTCAGGCGGGTTCGGTCCTGCTTTGCGGACAGAGGGATTGTAGGGTGACATCGCGCGCCTCCGAACGAGGGCTTGTCAAGTTGTCTAGGCTTTACCATTAGCCATCTGCATGTAGCCTAGTTCAGGAGGTGACCGAACGTCGGTAAAATGGTTGCGCGGCACCGGCCGGAAACCGCAATTTTGAGCCGTTTCGGCGCGCCTGACCCTAATTCCACGGGTGACGCACTCCTTGTTCCCGACCAGCTTAACTGGTGCCATTGGCCTGTTCAGAGCCCCTTTTCCCGTTTTGGGGCTGTATTACCAGTCCTACGCGGTAGCGGCAATCTAGCGCCAGTTGCGATGCCGCTTTTCTCCTCCGGACCAACCCCTAAGGCTTCTCCGCGCTTGCCACTTGATCCTGCCGGATCGTGTTACGCGCTGACACCTGGCTTCGAATGTGCTTCGACTGCGCGTCGGTGAAGAAGAGGTAACCTCTGGCAATGGTTTCGAGATCGCGGTCATTCCACTTCCTGCGCATGAGCCCGGCGGCTGAGTGCGAGTTTGGACCGAGCAGCAGGTGGCCGATCTCGTGCGCGATGGCATGGCCCAGCAGTTGATATTCAGCGGCGTCCCCGTCCCGCGCCAGTTCCAGAACGTCGCGGTAGAAGATGTAAGCGGAACACCCGACCTCGTTTCTCGCGCACTCCAAGGCCTGCCCCATGGCTTCATGGTACGAGGAGAACTGGTCGGCCTCTCGGGCCGTGAGGATCTTGATGGCAAAATCGGCCGGGCCCATGGGGCTCTGGCAAGCGGCGTAGCCCTCGGACTCCGCGGGCGTCAGGGGGCAATCCACCCAGACCGGCTCAAGCCCGGCTTGACTGAGAATAGACGCCGCCTCGCCCCCGGCACGAACCAAGAGACTGCGCGAGATGCCAGAGTTGTACATCCGCAGCGTGATCTTCAGGTTGGCGTACCCAGCGGGCGGTGAAACCACTTGAGCGCTGGCGCGAGCGCTCAAACCCGCTATAGTCAGGGCTATAATCAGGCCGCCCAGCCTGCCCCGCTCGTTCGCTCTTTCCTTTGCTTGCCTCCTGCTCCAGTCCCTGCTCAAGTCGCCCTCCGCCGCGGGTTGCGCGGTGAAGGCGACTTTCAATCAAGGCGAAGAGCCCATAAATGCACTGCAAGTGAACCCGTCGGAAACCATCAGTGAACTGTTATCTGATTGAGGGTAAGCAACTTATTCGAAGCTGTGAACAGGCGCTGGGCTAGGTTGGGAGCGAATGCAGCGCCCGCGGCTCGCCGGCCTCTACTGAAAATGTGGAATGCCAAGTGAAAAGCGGGCGGCGTCATTTAACCCACGGCGCAGCCGTGGGGCAGGAGCCGGCATAAGAGAATTACCAAAGGAGCCCCGGCAGGGGCACCGGAGCCTCGGAGCGCGGCCTGGCAAGGGCGGCATGGGTGTGGTCTATAGGGCGGAAGATATTCGCCTGGGCCGCCAGGTGGCGCTGAAGTTTCTTCCTGAGGAGCTGACCGACGATCGACAGGCGCTGGAACGCTTCGAACGCGAAGCTCGCACCGCCTCCACCCTGAGTCCGAACATTTGCAGCATTTACGAGGTAGAGGAGCACGAGGGGAAGCCCTTCATCGTGATGGAGCTGCTGGAGGGGCAAACGCTGCGGGAGTGTCTTGTAGGGGCGGGCCTTGTGCCTGGCTTTGTGCCCGCCCATGGGCGCCCACAAGGGGCGCCCCTACCCCTCAACGAAATCCTCGACCTCGCGATCCAAATAACCGACGGGCTGGACGGCGCACCAGAAGGGCATCATCCACCGCGACATAAAACCCGCGAATATTTTCATCACTACGACCGGCCAAGCGAACAGTCGGCGGGAGTTTCTTTCTCTCGACCGGGTAAACGGTCTCAATGACCGATATAGGCGAGACATACACCTCGCGGGCCTCGCGGACTGCATCTTCAATGGTGGTACGGGCGGCGGCCGACAATTCTTTGGAGTTTTCGAGATACTGGCAATTACCGATGGCTACATGTCAAGCCCGCCGTTGATGTTGATCTGCTGGCCCGTGATGTAGTCGCCGTCGAGCACCAGAAACGCCACGGCTTTGGCAATTTCTTCGGGTCGCGCCAGGCGTCCGATAGGAATCCGGGCCTTGACCTGCTCCAGGACTTCAGGAGGCATAGCTCCCACCATATCGGTCTCCGTGAATCCAGGCGCAATGACGTTGGCGGTGACGTTGTACCGCGCCATCTCGAGCGCCAGGACCTTAGTGAAGCCGATGATGCCTGCTTTGCTGGCCGCATAATTTGCCTGGCCGAAATTGCCGGCCTGACCGACGAAGGAGCTGATGTTCACGATGCGGCCGTACTTCTGCGCGATCATCCCAGGCAGCGCGGCGCTAGTGCAGTAATAGGTGCCGTGAAGGTTGGTATCAATCACCTCAGACCATTCATCGTCGCTCATCTTGCGCAGTGACCGGTCTCGGGTGATGCCGGCGTTGTTCACCAGAATGTCCAGGTGCTTGTAGCTGTCGAGAACATCCTTCACCACGCGGCGAGCCTCCTCACGCCGGGAAACGTCGCCCGGCGCCAGAAAGCTTTCCGCGCCGGCCTCTTCTAATTCCTCCCGCAAGCTCTCGGCGAGTGCAAAGCTGGCGCGAAAATTGATGGCCACGGTCGCCCCGCGGTCCGCGAGTTCCAAGGCGATGGCGCGCCCAATCCCGCGCGCCGCGCCGGTGACCAGCGCGACTTTGCCATGAAGGGGCTTTATGGGTTTTATGAATTCACGCTCTGTTGAATATTCGATTTCGAGTGTCGGCATGATTCGCCTCCTTTTTCTGCCGGTTCGGCTGTCAATTCAGGGCTTCGAAAATGGCGGCAATGCCTTGCCCGCCGCCGATGCACATGGTCACGAGTCCGTAGCGGCCGCCGGTGCGGCGCAGCTCGTGCAGCGCCTTCACACTCAGAATGGCGCCGCTTGCGCCGATGGGATGTCCGAGGGCGATGGCGCCGCCGTTCGGGTTCACTTTGTCCGCCGGAACACCGAGCTCGCGGAGAACGGCCAGAGATTGAGCTGCAAAGGCCTCATTACCCTCAAACAAGTCGAGGTCGTTGAGAGTCAGGCCGGTCTTCTGCAGCAGCTTTTGGACGGCGGGCACAGGACCGATGCCCATGTATTGTGGTTCTACACCTGCAGTTGCGTAGGCCACCAGCCTGCCGATGGGCTTCAATCCGCGCTCGTCCGCGGCGCGCTTCTCCATCAGGACCACGGCGGCGGCAGCGTCATTGATGCTGGACGCGTTGCCTGCGGTAACGGTGCCCGTCTTGTCGAAAACGGGCTTCAGCTTGGCAAGATTCTCCAAGGTGGCGTCCGCCCGGGGTCCCTCATCCTTGTTGAAGGTCACCGTGCCGCCCTTCACCTTCAGCTCGATGGGCACAATCTGCGAGGCGAACCGGCAACTTTGAACCGCCTCGAGGGCGCGGCGATGGCTCTCCGCCGCAAAGGCGTCCTGGTCCTCACGGGAAATCCCCCATTTGCGCGCCACGTTCTCCGCCGTCACACCCATGTGAACGTTGTCAAACGGATCGGTGATGGCGCCCACCATCACATCCACCGCTGTGGCGTCATTCATGCGCTGGCCCCAACGCAAGTTGGGAAGCCAATAGGGTCCGCGGCTCATGCACTCGGTGCCTCCGGCCACCGCGACATCTGCCTCCCCCAGGCGGATGATCTGAGCTGCGGAGACAATCGCCTGCAATCCGCTTCCGCAAAGCCGATTCACCGTCAAGGCCGGCGTCTCCACCGGGATTCCGCCTCGAACCGCGGCCACCCGCGAAAGGTACATGTCTTTCGCTTCGGTGTGGATCACGTTTCCAAACACGACGTGTCCCACCTCGTTGGGCTCAATACCCGCGCGCTTCACAGACTCACGGGTAACGATCGCGCCCAGCTCGGTGGGTGAGAGATCTTTGAGTGAACCTCCGTACTTCCCGATCGGCGTTCGAACCGCGCTTAACACGACCACTTCACGCTCTGTCTCCATGACCCGCCTCCTTGCGAATCCTCATCGGGAGATGGCCTTGGTTGCGGCCATGTCCTTTGCCAGACCCTTCGCACCGGCGGTTCGGATAGGTACCTGAGTACCGCGATCTGCTACCGCCTTTGCTTACTTTGGTGCCGATTTTGGGCCTTTACTGTGACGGCAGTCACGGAGCGTTGTGCCGAACCGCACACCGTGGCACAAGCTCTCACTTCTCTACGCAATTTCGGTGATGATAGCGTCAAGCCGCCGCACTCCAAGGTGCCCCCTGCCGGCGCAGACATGTCTGGCTCAGGACCAATCGTATGCATTCCGGCCCAATCCGGCCCAGCGTCAGCGGCGTCAGCGGTCCTGGGTTGCGAATGAGCCGTCGGGGTGTATACTGCGGTAGCTCAGGATATCAGGGTGGACACCCTGGCTAAACGAAGGAGGGGACAAATGACGAAGAAACGGCTCGGGTTTGGGTTCTTGATGTTGTTGCTCACGTCTGTCATGGCCCTGGCGCAGAGCGCCTTTGACGGCACCTGGAAGGCTGACCTCAGCAAGGCGCAAATGCCGAAGAAGCCTGACGTTTTCTTGCTTCAAGACGGCATGTATCAGTGCAAGACCTGCGTTCCGCCGGTTGACGTCAAGGCGGATGGCCAGGACCATAAAGTGACCGGACATCCCTACTACGACAGTGTGAGCGTCACGGTGGTGGATGATCGGACCATTGAAGAAACCGACAAGAAAGACGGGAACACGGTTGCAACTTCAAAAACGGTGGTCGCTCCGGACGGGAAGACGGCGACGGTCGAATTCAGCGATAGTAGCGTAACCAACGGCGGCCCCCCAGTCACCGGCAAGGGAGAACTCACGCGGGTAGCCAAAGGGCCGGCTGGGTCGCACGCGATTTCGGGCTCCTGGCGAACCTCAAAACTGGAGAACTTCTCGGACAACGGGATTACGATCACCTACAAGCTGGAGGGTGATACCTTAAACATGACCTCTCCGACCGGGCAATCCTACTCCGCGAAGCTGGATGGAACGGAGGCGCCGTACAAAGGTGATCCGGGCACTACCAGTGTCTCGGTGAAAAGCATGGGCAAGAACGCGATCGAAGAAACCGATAAACGCGACGGCAAGGTGATCAGCGTCGCGCACATTAGCGTGGGTGCGGACGGTAAGACCATGACCATCGTGTGGAATGACAAGCTGCACGGAACCAGCGGCCAGATCGTGGCGGAGAAACAGTAAGACTCTGGGGCCAGGCTTAGAACAAAGGAGAGCGAAGAGCAGGTAGCCGTCTCGCAGGGTGGCGACGGAGTTGGAGCCTCACGGGCGACGACATGAACCGCAATGTCGTCGCCACCCAGCGAAAATCGTCCAGCGGAGATTCTTCCACCGAGCCCATTCCTGAAATCAGTACATTCCATGAACGCCTCCGATCTTAAACCATAGTGTCCTTGAGTCACCTTGCTTGAAGCGCAGTCATTCCCGCGAAGGCGGGAATCCATTCTCGAAGTTGTTGGAAACATGGAGTCAAGCAAAGTGGATTCCCGCCTTCGCGGGAATGACTGCGCTGGGAGCGTTCAAGGACACCAGCACCCTGGGTTCCTGCCGGAAGCCCTAAGGGCAAGCCCGAGGTCGCATACATCGCGAAAGGCACGCGACGTAGGCGCCACCCACCGCTTAAGCTGGCTAGGAGGCCGGCACTCAGGTACTCTTGATGGGTGGCGGAGTACCGGTTCACCGATTACTTTGAGAACGAGGTCCTCCGGAAGCGGCCATACGTCAGGAGGGAATGGTGCATTCGAGTGCTCGAGAAGCCAATTCGATCCGAGTCGCAGGAACAGAATCGGTACCGCTTTTGGGGAGAAATTGCTGAACTGGGAGGACGCTACTTGCGAGTGGTGACACTGGAGGACAAGGTTACAATCCACAACGCATTTCCTGATCGGCGGTTCAAGCCATGAGACTGAATTATTATCCGGAGACCGATTCGCTGTATATCGACCTGTCGGAGCAAACCAGCACGGAAAGCCGGGAGATTTCCGAGGGCGTTGTGCTTGACTACGATGCCCACGGCAATCTGGTGGGAATCGATATCGATAACGCGAGCGCCAAGGCCGAAATCCGCAGGCTGGTGGTCAGCAAACTTCCGGCTTCAGTCGAGACCATCGCCGGCTGACTTGTTGCCGATGACGCCACCGGAAGGCAGCTTGGCGCCACCCGCGAACCTCACTCGTATCTCAGGGCAACCGTCGGGTCGAGGCGCGAGGCGCGGCGCGCCGGCACGAAGATTGCCGCAAGGCCAATGGCCGCGAGCAGAATGACGGCCAGGGCAAAGGTGAACGGGTCGTTTGCTTTGAGGCCGTAAAGCAACGAGCTGGCGGCTTTGCCACCGCCGAGCGCCAAGCCCGCGCCAATCGCTATCCCGATCCCGATCAGCACTGCGACTTCACGCAGGATCAGCCCGACAATTCCGGAGCGCTGCGCGACGGTGTACGAAATGACGCCGTAGAGCAAGCGTAGCGCGGAATTCCGCTGTTCAAGGTCCGCGGCGTCTCTTCGCGACCTTCCGAGAAACCGCGGACCTTTGAGATGCAAGGCTCGCGCAACCTTGCTTGAAGCGCAGTCATTCCCGCGAAGGCGGGAATCCATTCTCGAAGTTGTTGGAACATGGAGTCAAGCAAAGTGGATTCCCGCCTTCGCGGGAATGACTGCGCTGGGAGCGTTCAAAGGACACCAGCACCCGGACGCGAATGGCGATCGGTCCCCGATCCCCGAAGTGGACAAAGGTCGGCAGCCGTTATTGCCCCATCCACGGATTGATCACTTCGAGGCCGAGATCAGCGAAGTCCCTCACGTTCCGTGTCACCAAGGCAAGACCGTGTTCCAGGGCGGTCGCCGCAATCATTCCGTCCGACGCACTGAGGGGTCGTCCGGCCATACGGCGAACGCCATCGAGCCTGCCCCAGCGCACGGCAATCGACTGGGTCACGGGCAAGACCCGCCCTTCGAAAAGATGGGCCAAGTGTCGCGCCAGCGATGCCTCCAGACGCGCCCGGCGTGAGGCGTCCTGCAGAGTAGCCAATCCAGCCTCCATCTCGCCGATGCTCACCACGCTCAGAAACAACACTCCGATATCCTGGGCCGCAAGCCAACCTTGCACTTTGGGCTCCGGGGCGGGACGCATCAGCTCGGATGGGATGTTGGTGTCCAGCAAGAAACCGTTCACGACAGATCCACCGGCCGCGCCGGCGATGAATTGCGGGTGAACAGGCGATCGATCTCCTCATCAGTGAGCAAGCCGCGCATCTCCCCGAAAGCGTCAATCAGCGCTTGCCCGGTACGGCGCTCCATCGAGGCTGGTTCCGCCGCGCCGGCGCGCGCTTCGCGGGTGACAATCTCCCGAACATAGTCGGCGAGCGAAACTCCCTTGGCCTGAGCTTGCGCCGCGAGACCCCGCTCGAGTTCGGGTTGAAGGTCGATGGTGATGATCATGAACTCTCACCTTCGGGTTAAAAAGCCCCGTCCCCTTGGACGCCGAGACGGCGGCGCGGAAGTAACCGCCACCACCACGTCGGCAGCGTCGGTCCACAGCACCAGCACGGGACGGAGTTTCGATGCTATGCCGCTGGTGAAAGGGATTTCGGCAATCCAGATCTCACCCGGCTGCGGCATCGTCGTAGAGCCCCTCATCCTGCGGGGCATAGCTGTTTAGAAAAGCGCTGTGGTCGCGTGCAGCAACGTGGCTCCTGCTGGTTTGCGGGGAAGGAATTGCAAGCTGCAGGCGGCGCTGCTCAACCCAGTCGGCTAGTCGAACGAAATCCTGGAGGGGCAGTTTTTCCACCGCCTGCTCAATTTCCTCGATATTGCTCATGTTCCGTCACCCTGAAGGGATTTTACTACACTTGATCCGTCGGCGCTGCGTGAGGAAGTGCCCCAGACTGCCCCTCCATGCCCAACCGGTTGCCACAGCGCTTGCAATAGAGCGCATCCCGGTCATGGGGCTGCAGGCCACACGCGGCACAGAGCCGGACGGGACCGGAGGCCGAGGCCCGCGCAAATTCGAAGGTTACGATTCCGGTGGGCACGGCGATAATTCCATAGCCGATGATCATCAGCATCGAGGCCAGGGCGCGCCCGATGACCGTCCGGGGCGAGATATCGCCATAACCCACGGTGGTCACC
>DATJYK010000459.1:0-1996 GCA_035578005.1 Terriglobia bacterium | reverse complement strand
CTACGAAAGAGGTTCATGGCACGATTCTACCTGATCCGGCGCGGCCGATCTCGATAGAGGCGATAGCCACGGTCGGTGTTTTTCTCACATTGGGTTTCTTTTCGACTCGCAGGGTGACGACGGCATCGTATTGTATGTCGTCGTCAGTCCTCCGTTAGGCTCGGCGTGTGCCACATTGCAGACGCCGCGCGGAAAATACCGCGTGGCCCAACCGCGGCGCCCGCCCTACCTTGGCAGGGTGGCGCATAGCGCAGCTACGCGATTCTGCGGGTGTGCGGGTGCTTGGCGAACCTGCATCGCAGATCTTCGATCTGCGCCAGCAAGCGTAGCGCGGACCTGCTTTCCAAGGTCCGCAGCTTTTCGTTAAACTCCGAGAAATGCCGCGGACTTCAAACAGCGGAAGTCCGCGCTATCTGGCTTGGTTTTGGCTTTACGACAGACAAGCAGATCCTTTGCTGACGCTCAGATGACAGCGAGCGTAGCGAGGTAGTGGTCGCGGCAACAGTGCCCGCTACCTGCTGGCATTTTAGGTCAACGCATGTGGGGGAGAACTGGTTGCGGCCTAGTCAAACCCAAAGTGCTCGTCGCGGAACTGGCGGGCCAGTTTTTTACGGTAAGCCGCGTCCTGGGTGATTTTCTTGATTTTCCGGTAATAGGCGGCGCGGGCCTTTTCCACCTCCGCGTCCGTGTTCTCCGGCTTGGACATCTCAAAGTACAGTCCAGCGAACAAGAAGGCCAGAACGTGCTCGGCCTGATGGGCGCTTGAGCCGGAGGCCACGAGCTTTTCGAAGGCGGCGCGCACCAGGGGGTCCGCTTCCACCTGGCCTTTGACGGCGGAGTGCATCACCAGATGGGCGGTGGGGCTGACCGCGTTTCCTTCCACCTCAATTTCGTAGCTTTCGCCTTCGCGGAGGTCGGCGAACTCCAGCGCATTGTGGACGTGCCGCAGGTGCATGTGCTCGCTTATGGCGCGCGCCATGGCCTGATCTTCCGACGGGAGGTCGGCGGTCCTGCCGGCCTTGACGGCTTCGTACAAAACTTTGTTGCGCTGTCCCAGCAATTGGCGAAGATCGGCGAACTTGGAATCAGGCATGGTCATCACTTCCCGGCCGTGGCGCAGAACAGACTTCCGCGGCTTCTGTCGCCACCGCGCCCTCGCTCGATCAACAGCTCGGGGATTCATTACCACCCGGCGGCCAACATATCTTTGCGACCGCCCGCAATACGCTCAGCTTCGCCTGGCTTCCGGTCTGCGGAGGCGGTACGGGACGATTACGCCACGACAAATTTGCCGGCACTGAGGCCTTCATAAATACGCTTGGCGACGGTGCCGGCGTCTGCCTCGTCGTCACAGACGGCATGGGTCGAGGGGGTCTCAAACAGCGCGTAAAAATCGCGATAACTGGTGTAATTGGCAATTCGACCTTGCGGCCGTGACGCTGCACGGATTTCACAGACAGACAGGCTTGGCCGGAGCACAATATAGTTCAGCGGTACCTCTTTGACGATCTTACGAGCAGTTCCCAAGAACTGAGGTGGGATTGAGAAATCAACCAGAGCCTCATACCCTGAGCGTGCGAAAGGTATGGCAGCGGCTGTCATGGCGCGCATGATCGCCTGAAACACTTCTCTGCGATCACGGCTGTGGGCCTTGGCGACAAAAGACCAGAACGCATCGCCCTCGATGTAGGAGACTGGCGCGGGTAGTAAAGCAAGAAGCTCGCGTGCCACGGTCGTCTTCCCTGCTCCGATCGGACCTGAGAGCATCGTGATGCCCATACGAATCTATTAGACCAAATGGCAATGAAAGTTGGTAGCGTTGTGGGACAATCCTGCGGAGTTGAAAATGGGTCCCGTTCCGACTGAATCTTCGGCACACTTCAGCGGCCGAGAATGAGCCAGCATGGCCGATTTGCGCTGGCGATTGCCGATCGAATGACATCACAACGGGCCCTAACCACTTCCGCACCAGGGCCTGCTATAATCGCCGGGCTCG
>DATJYK010000458.1:0-3685 GCA_035578005.1 Terriglobia bacterium | reverse complement strand
TTGCCCCGGAAAAACTCGTTTCCGGTTCAGTTTAGGTCCCTCAGCGTTCCCTATGCTTTCCCCAGACTGTCACCCAGCCTTTTCTGCCCCAGTCGAGGTTCTTGGGGATCGTATGCGCGAGTCTGATGCGGTTATCGCCATTGTGGATGACGACTCTGCGGTTCGGGAGGGTCTGAGCAGTCTGATCCGGTCGGCGGGGTGGAGCGTCGAAACGTTTGCCTCTGCGCAGGACTTCCTGGCCCGTCGCGGCGCCGAGGCGCCAAGTTGCCTGGTGTTGGACTTGCAATTGCCAGGGCTGAGCGGGCTCGACCTGCAGAAGCGGATGGCTGAGGTCGAGATCGACATACCCATTGTGTTTCTCACGGGCCATGGCAATATCCCATCCTCCGTGCAAGCCATGAAAGCGGGAGCGGTTGAGTTTCTGACGAAGCCGTTCGATGACGAGGAGCTCCTGCGCGCAATCCAAGAGGCCATAGAACGCGACCGCCGCAACCGGCGGCAACACGCCGAGATTAGTGAGTTGCGAGGCCGGTATGAGTCGCTGACCGCGCGCGAGCAGGAAGTGATGCAGGAGGTGGTTTCCGGTCTGCTTAATAAGCAAGTGGCGAGCGAGCTGAACATAACCGAGTTTACGGTCAAGGTTCATCGCGGGCAGGTGATGCGCAAAATGCGCGCCGATTCCTTGGCAGACCTGGTGAGAATGGCGGACAAGCTGGGGATTCGATCTCGAAAGGACCCTGGGGGCGGCCGGGGCTGAAGCGTCTAACCTACTACCAAGGTGTAATTGACCGTTATTCCCACCCCTGGTATCTAAAGAGTGGAGCAGGTATGACCCCTCTTCTCGCAGTGGTGGACGATGACATTTCGGTGCGCGAATCGCTTGAGAGCTTGATCAGGTCCGCCGGTATGGCGGTGAGCGTGTTCGGCTCGGCCGAGGAGTTCTTGAATTCGGCCCATCCGAACCAGCCGGACTGTCTCATACTGGACCTACGCATGCCGGGAATGAGCGGGATCGAACTGCATCGTCACCTGAGGGCCAGTGATTGTAGAGTGCCGGTTGTCTTCATGACGGCGCATGGATATGACGACCAGGCAAGGTCAGAAGCTTCCTCGGATTGGACAGTTGCCTGCTTGAACAAGCCATTTAGTGACGACGAACTACTTGATGCCATCCACGCAGCTTTGAGATTGAAATCGAACAACCATAACCGTTAAACGAAGGAGGCCCTCATGAGTGACACGGGAGCTTTGGTTTACGTTGTGGATGACGATGTGTCCGCGCGCGAAGGAGTGGCCGGCCTGATTCGCTCCGTCGGACTGAACACAAAAACCTTTGCCTCAGGGCAGGAGTTCCTGGCTAGCCCGCGACCTCAAGTACCGAGCTGTTTGGTGCTTGATGTGAATCTCCCCGGGCTAAGCGGGCTCGATGTGCAACGGGAGCTTGCCAAATCGGGTGGCCAGATCCCGATTATATTTCTCACCGGCCACGGCGATATCCCCATGACCGTGCGCGCGGTCAAAGCGGGTGCGGTGGACTTTTTAACCAAGCCCTTCGACGACGAAGACCTGCTGAAGGCCGTCCGGCAATGTCTCCCGCTTGGTTCGAGAGAAGAAATCCGCAGCGAGATGAGTCAAGTTGACAACCGCGTGGCCATGGCGGCGGAAAATACCCTGGCGTACGGACGCCTCCAAGATCAGCGGCTCTATTTGGAGTCAGAGATCAGCTCGGAATGCAACTTTGAGGATATCGTCGGCAAAAGTGCCGCTCTGCGCAAGGTTCTGGACCAGGTTGCGATCGTGGCGCCGACCGGCTCAACCGTCTTGCTGCACGGCGAAACTGGTACCGGCAAGGAACTATTCGCGCGAGCGATTCATAACCGCAGTCCGCGTCGCGAGCGCACTTTCGTACGCCTGAATTGCGCGGCCATACCTTCCGGGCTGGTGGAAAGCGAACTATTCGGCCACGAAAAGGGCGCTTTCACCGGAGCCCTGATGCAAAAGAAAGGCCGGTTCGAACTGGCGGATGGCGGCAGCCTCTTTCTGGATGAGATCGGCGATATCAGCCTCGATTTGCAGCCCAAGCTCCTGCGTGCGCTGCAGGAACAAGAATTCGAACGCTTGGGGAGTACAAGAACGATCCAGGTCGATGTCCGGTTGATTGCCGCGACCCACCGCGACTTACAAGACATGATGCAGAATAACCAGTTCCGTGAGGATCTCTTCTATCGGTTGAATGTTTTTCCGGTCGAGATCCCTCCCCTTCGCGAAAGGCGAGAAGATATTCCGCTCCTCGTTCACTACTTTGTTTCGCGCCTGTCACGCCGCATGCAAAAGCGTATCCGGACCATTCCGAAGGAGGCCATGGAGGCGCTGGTGAGCGCCCCCTGGCCAGGGAACGTCCGCGAGCTGGAAAACTTCATCGAGCGTTGCGTGATCGTCACGCAGGGGGACAACTTGAAGGTCGCGAGTCCTGAACTCAAGCAATCGGTACCTCGAACTGCTGTTCCGGCGTCAACGTTTGAAGAAGCTGAGCGGCAGGTGATTGTCGACGCCTTGAAAGCGGCCTCGGGGAAAATAGCCGGCAACAGCGGAGCCGCGCAGCGCCTGGGGTTGAAGCGATCAACGCTACAGAATAAAATGCGGAAACTGAACATCAGCAGAGCCGATTACATGACCAGGTCAATTAACCCGCTGCAGGCGACGTGATCGCCGCGCCGATGGTCTTCCGACTGCCCAATCAATAGCCCACATTCCGGCACTGCCCGTTTTTGGGCGCGGTCGCTATTGGCGTTACTCCAGCAAGGCCCCAATCTGTCAGTCACTTATCAAATGTGTTTGTGTGGCACAGCACCTGCACACCTGTGTTGCGGATGTGGAACTATGTTACGCGTCGAAGGAAGGTGCAAGCTCGGCCGGAATTGCCGTTCGGTCCCACGCCGCTTGTAGCCGCACAACGACGGTCGGTCGGTCGGAATCGGCTTCGCTGGCTGCTGTGGGCGGTAATAGGTCTAGCCCCGGCGAAGGCGGGCGTCCTGGGGCTTGGCGCCGGTCAACTGCTTGCGCAGTCCAGGTCTGAAACTAGTCTACCCCGACCGGATTTCGAAGTTGTCTCGATTGAATTGAATCGCTCCAGGAATCTTGCCACCGGATTCGGTTCGCTCCCAGACAGACTCACGATCATCAACCATACAGTAAAGGACATTATTGCGGCTGCTTACAACGTTCGCGACTCCCAGGTGGTGGGGGGAGAGGCTTGGACTAGCTCCGAGAGGTTCGATGTCAACGCTCTCGTTGCACCCTGGGAAGTTGAGCAACTGGAGAGACTCACTCCTGAGGAGCGGGAGGTACAGCGCCGTTTGAGCCTTCAGTCGGTGCTCGCAGGCCGCTTCCACCTCAAGGTGAGTTCTGGTACACAAGAAGTACCCATGTATGCGCTGGAGGCCTCGAAAGACGGGCCGAAACTTCGGGGGACAAAACCTGAGGACAGGCTGGGCATTGGCACTCTAGGTGTGAGCGGGGGTCAGCTCACTGGGCAAGGCATTCCCATGTCGTCCGCGCGGGACATGTGCCTGGTGCGTATGTTAGAGACTCAAGTCGGCCGGATTGTTATCGACCGCACCGGCCTCGAAGGTAATTACAATTTTAACTTACAGTGGACACCCGAAGGGTGTCAGAACACGTCCAG
>DATJYK010000457.1:0-17216 GCA_035578005.1 Terriglobia bacterium | reverse complement strand
ATGTCTGGCCAACCGTCGTCGTTGAAATCGAGGGCCACCGCAGAAAGGCCGTAGCGACTTCCCGCTTTGGCGATGCCCGCTTTCTCAGTGACGTCCGTGAAAGAACCGTCGCCGTTGTTGTGGTAAAGGGAGCAGGTCTCCTTCGCCAAGCCCAGCGGACCGCAATTGACGGGCACGTCCTTATACTTGCAATAGCGGCTCGACCCGCCCACTGGGGTCTTGGCAAGATCCAAATCGATATAGCGCGCAACAAAGAGATCCAAGTGCCCGTCACGATCGTAATCGACAAACGTGCAACCAGTGCCGTAACGAGTGCGAGCCTCAGCGAGTCCTGCCCGATCCGTCACATCGGTGAACGTGCCGTCGCCATTGTTGCGATAGAGGACATTCCGGCCATAGTAGGTGAGAAAAAGATCGTCATGACCGTCGTTGTTGTAATCACCGACGCACACGCCGTAACACCAGCCCGTGCGGATGAGCCCCGCGTTCGCGGTCACATCGGTAAAGGTGCCATCGCGGTTGTTGTGGTAAAGGTGGTTTGTGGGTTCGTGGCCGGCAGGAAAGCCTTCGAGGCGTGTTCCACTCGGAACGAACACGTCCAGCCAGCCGTCGTGGTCGTAATCGTAGAAGGCGATGCCCGGGCCGTTGGCCTCAACGATGTAACGTTTGACGTACTCTTCGCCGTAAACCGTGGGAGCGCTCAGGCCGGACTTCTGCGCGATATCAGAAAACTCGACGGGCCAGGGTTTGCCGGAGAATTTGGGACGCGGCGCCGGGCGCACACCCCGGGTTGACATCCCTTGAGCGAGGAGTCTGGGTGCGCCGCCCAACACAAGTCCCGATGAAGCGATAGATCGCAGGAATTGCCGGCGAGTCGCGCTCACTGAAATGGCCTTCCTTACTGCGGCGGCGACTCGCTCTGCTGCGTGATATCGCCTAGGATACCCGCGCGAATCGCCTGGCGGCTCTTCACAAACTTGTCGTGGTCCTCACGGTATGCGGCCAGTTCCTTCTCGGCATCCTGATCACGGCCGACGCGGCGGTAAGCGAATGACAACTGGTAATGGGCGTTGGGATTGGCTGGGTCCAGCCGGACGGCCTTCTCCAAGGGTACGACGGCGTCCTGCGGGCGCCCCGCAGATACCAGTGCTTTGCCGAGGCCGATCATTGCCTCGGTAAAATTGGGCTGGGCGTCGGCAGCACGACGAAAATGATCGATGGCGTCATTCCATTGCCGTGCCTGGAGAGCCATATCTCCAAGCTCGTATTCCGCCGCAGCGTTACCAGGATCGATCTTCAGTTCCTCCTCAAACTCGTGGCGGGCCTCCTCGAGTTTGGCGTTGTCCGGCGAGCCCGTGAGAAGCAGCCGCCCTAACCGGTAATGAATACCCGCCAGGCGCGGATTGAGGGTGAGAACCTTTCGATACTCAGCCATGGCGTCATCGAGCTTGCCCTGCATCTCCAAGACTTCGGCATTGAATTGGTGGGCCTGGTAGGAAGCAGGAGCCGTTTCGAGCAGCCGCTCCGACGCCTGCGTGGCCAGTTCGGAGTAAACATGGCCGCTCAGATACAACACCTCGGGATCGTTCGGAAACTGTTTGCTCAGGGCGGGAACCAGATCAGCAGCGCGATCGCTTTGACCCAGCGCCATCTCACAGCGCACCGCGTCGGCGCCGATCATTCGCTTGAGCGCCGGATCGCTAATGCGAGGGAAATCCTTTTCTAGGTAAGGAAGAGCCTGCTCGCATTTGCCGTCCTCTGCGAGGCTTGCACCCAGGAAATAATGAGCGTTGGTGAGCGTTGGCTTAAGCTTCAACGCTTGCCGATATTCGCGCGCCGCGTCGGAATAGCGTCCTGAGAAATAGTAGGCGGTGCCGAGGTTGGCGTGAAGCTCGGCGACGCCGGGCTGCAGCTTGATCAGTTTTTCAAGGGCAGGAATAGCGCGGGCATCATCGCCGGCGGCCAAGGCGGACTGAGCCTCGGCGGCGAGCTGGTTGGGGTTGTTCGATGACTCTTCCTGGGATGCTGGAGCCAAAGCCCAAGTTAGAGAAGCGATTGCCGTAAGGGTGAGCAGCAAGATGGAACCCGTACTTCTCATCCACTCAATCGAACGCGTCACCACGGATTCATTGTACTACTCATGTGAAAGTTCTTCCTCGCACGCACAAAAGCAACGCACCGTCGAGGGTACGAACTCTCAGCGACGCCTGCTACTTGATCTCCATCACTTCCTGCTCTTTGCTTTTGCCTTGGGCGTCAAGCTTTGAGATGAAATCGTCGGTCAGTTTCTGAATCTCCTCAAGACCACGCTTCTCATCGTCCTCGGAAATCTTCTTGTCCTTCAGGAATTTCTTCAGGGTCTCATTCGAATCCCGCCGGATATTGCGAATGGCCGTGCGGTGGTTTTCGAGCACCTTGTGCAGGTGTTTCACGAGTTCC
The DNA here is from genome assembly GCA_035578005.1 of Terriglobia bacterium. Lineage (GTDB taxonomy): Bacteria > Acidobacteriota > Terriglobia > UBA7540 > UBA7540 > Gp13-AA77. The sequence goes on along the minus strand of DATJYK010000457.1, from coordinate 14,777 downwards.
TTGCGGCGCTCTTCCGTAAGCGCCGGGATCGGAATGCGGAGCAGCTTGCCGTCGCTCATGGGATTAAGCCCGAGATCAGACGAACGGATCGCCTTCTCGATGGCAGAAATGAGTGTGGTATCCCACGGCTGTACCGTCACCATGCTGGGTTCGGGAACGCCGAGTGTAGCCACCTGGTTGAGCGGAGTGGGCGTTCCGTAATAGTCCACGCGAATCGCGTCCAGCATCGACACCGACGCGCGGCCCGTCCGAACGCCTGCGAGCTCGTGGCGGCAGTCTTCGAGCGCCTTAGCCATGCGAGTCTTGGCCTGATTCAGGTCTTCACGAACAACTGGGTTTTCGATGGTTGCCATGACATCCTCATGAGCGGTGTCAGCCGCGGCGGCGTTAGCGGGCCACGAGCGACCCGACCTTTTCGCCGAGCACGATCCGCTTGAGATTTCCCGGGACGTTGAGGTTGAACACCACAATGGGAAGGCTGTTATCCATGCACAGCGAGATGGCGGTGGTATCCATCACGCCCAGGCGCTTCGAGAGCACGTCCAGATAGGTGATCTCTGAGAAAAACTTGGCGTCGGGGAACTTTTTGGGATCAGCGTCATAAATACCATCGACCTTGGTCGCCTTCAGGATCACCTCGGCCTTGATCTCCATACCGCGCAAAGCCGCGGCTGTGTCCGTAGAAAAAAACGGGTTGCCGGTTCCCCCGGCCAGGATCACCACCCTTCCTTTTTCCAGGTGCCGAACCACTCGCCGCCGGATGAAAGGCTCGGCGATCTCGCGCATTTCGATGGCCGTGACCACACGCGTGGGAGACCCGCATTTCTCGATGGCATCCTGAAGCGCAAGCCCGTTGATCACGGTTGCGAGCATGCCCATGTGGTCGCCCACGACACGGTCAATTCCCTTGGCTGAGGCGTGTATCCCGCGGATGAAGTTACCTCCGCCCACGACCACAGCGACCTCGACGCCAAGATCATGAATCTCGTGAATCTCGTCGGCAATGCGGCCCGCTACTTCGGCGTCCACCCCGAAGCCCTGCCTGCCCATGAGGGCCTCGCCACTCAGTTTTACCAGGATACGATGGAAGACAGGTTCCGGCATTTTTTGTGCTTCGCGAACACAAGGGTGGGGCTTCGATCGCGCCCGAGCTGCCCTAGATCGCTGACTCTTATTCCGCTGCCTTCACCAGTCCATCGCCGACCTTGAAGCGGGCGAACCTGCGCACCGAGATATTCTCGCCCAGCTTGCCGATCTTGGAAGCGATCAACTCACCGATGGTGGTGTTGCCCGTCTGGTCCTTGATGAAATGCTGGTCATAAAGGCAGTTCTCTTCGTAGAACTTGCCCAGACGCCCTTCCACGATGCGCTCCACGACCGCCGCCGGTTTGCCAGATTCGGCTGCCTGGCTCCGCAGGATTTCTTTTTCGCGCTCGAGCACTTCCGGAGATACTTCCTCGCGGCGAATGAAGCGCGGATCCGTGGCGCAGATTTGCATGGCAATGTCGTGCACGAGTTCCTGAAAGTCGGCGGTCCGCGCCACAAAATCGCTTTCGCAGTTAACCTCCACCATCACACCGATCTGGGCACCGGGGTGGACGTACGAACCCACCAAGCCCTGGCTGGCGCTTCGCCCCGCCTTCTTGGCTGCCGTCGCCTGCCCGTGCTTCCGCAAATAGACGATGGCCGCATCGAAGTCTCCATTGGTGGCCTCGAGCGCCTTCTTGCACTCCATCATGGGTGCGCCCGTCAATTCTCGCAGCCTTTTGACATCCTCTGCCTTAACAGCCATTCCCCGTCACGTCCTCTCGACATGAAAAAGGCAGGCCTCGCGTGAGCCGCCGTTGACTCTGAGGCCTGCCCCGATTTTCCCGAGTTCCAAGCTCCTCTCGGCCAGCCTGTTAAAATCTCCCGGAGCTGCCTTCCCTGCGGCGGGGAGGCTTGTTGGCTCCCGGCGGCTTGCGCCGAGGTTGCGTAGGACGGACGCGTCCGTCGTCCGCCTCCTCCGGCGCTGCAGACCCGGGTTCCGATAATCCGTCCATAAAGTCCGCGCCAGCCGCAAAGCCCGCTTCCTCCATCGACGCTCCTTCAGTACCCGCAACTTCAGCGATTTCCATGGCGCCCGCTTCGCGCTCGCGCTCCAATTCCTCGGCACGCTGTTCGGCGGCAATCTTCTCTTGCTCGAGTTGCTGCTCGGCCGCAGCTTGACGGCCTTCCAGGGCGGCATCGGCCACGCGCGAAGTGAAAAGGCGGATGGAACGCAAGGCGTCATCATTCCCCGGAATCACGTGGTCCACGTGGTCCGGGTCGCAGTTGGTGTCCACGATGGCCACCACCGGGATCCCTAGCTTGGCGGCCTCCATCACCGCAATGCGTTCCTTATTCGAGTCCACCACGAAAAGGGCGTCAGGCAAGCCGGGCATTTCCTTGATGCCCGCGAGATTGCGATCGAGGTGTTGGCGTTCGCGCTCCAGCTTCAACACCTCCTTCTTAGGCAGAAGTTCGTAGCGGCCGTCCTTGCCCATCTCTTCGAGCTCTTTCAATCGTTGAATGGATTTCTGGATGGTCGAGTTATTCGTGAGCAAACCGCCCAGCCAGCGGTGGTTCACATAGAACATGCCGCAGCGCGTCGCCTCTTCTGCGATCGCTTCCTGGGCCTGCCGCTTGGTGCCGACGAACAGCAGCGACCTGCCTTCCTGCGCAAGGTCGGAGACAAACTTCGCAGCCTCCTTGAAAAGCTTGAGGGTCTTCTGCAAATCGATGATGTAGATCCCGTTTCGCTCCCCGTAAATGTACTCCTTCATTTTCGGGTTCCAGCGCCGGGTCTGGTGGCCGAAGTGGACCCCCGCCTCCAGAAACTCCTTCATTGTGATGCTCGCCAAATTACCTCCTGCTGGTTGTCGGTGGTCGGTGGTCGGTTGTCGGTTCCGACGTCCCCTTTACACCGCGAAGAAATCTTAGCAAACCATTGAGAAGCCGACCAACCTCACCCGTACGCTCCAAGAGACGAGCAGCCTCCGCGGCTTTGACATAACCCAGCCGCTCTGCGAGCTGGATATGCGTCTCGACTTCTGCCAGTGACCCATTCGCAATGAAAAGATGCTGAACAAACTCTGGCTTGTGCTGGCGCCGCTGACCCTCAGCGATGTTCGCCGGAATCGAGACCGCAGCACGCTGCAACTGACTACACAACCCGTAAATCTCGGCGCTTGGGAACCTTCTAGTGGCGCCATAGCATTCGACCGTCAGATCCATGGCCTTTTGCCAGAGCTCTAAATCCTGATACGATCTTCCGCTTAACACGCCGCTCTCAGGTCCCGCCCGTTGACCACAAACCGACAACCGACAACCACCTACCGCTTTGAGAATTGGAACCGTTTGCGCGCACCCTTCTGGCCGTACTTCTTCCGTTCCTTCGCCCGGGGATCACGCGTGAGAAAACCGCCCTGCCGGAGCTTCGACCGCAGCTCCGGATTGAACAAGAGAAGGGCCCGCGCGATCCCGTGACGCACCGCTCCTGCTTGACCATGAATGCCGCCGCCATGGGCCAGGATCATGATGTCGAACTGGCCGTCTGTCTCCGTTGCCACCAGCGGTTGCCGCAGTTCCAGCCGCAGCGCCTCAGCGGGGAAATAGCTTTCCATGGACCGCCGGTTCACCGTCAGCTTGCCTGAACCCGGTTTCAGGATCACGCGCGCCACGGACGTCTTACGCCGACCCGTGGCTCTAAACTGAATACTCTCCGTCACAAAGTACTCCTCAAACTCAAGAATAGTGAAAGGGATTCTGATTGGGGCTAGCGGCCAAGGGATGACGCCGTCGCTGGGCGCTGAGCCGAATGGGGATGCACCGGCCCGGCATAAACCTTCAGCCGTGTGGCGATCCGCTGCCCGAGGCGGGTCTTGGGCAACATGCCGACGATAGCGTCCTGCACCAACCGCTCAGGCCTCGTTTCCAGAACCTGTCGTGCCGAAACTTCTTTCAACCCGCCAGGATAGCCCGTGTGGTGGCGATAGAACTTCGCCTCCCACTTCTTGCCCGTCAGGCGGATCTTCTCCGCGTTGATTACGATCACTCCGTCTCGATGGTCGGCGTGAGGCGTAAAGTCGGGCGAGTTCTTTCCGGTCAACACTCGTGAGGCCCGAGCGGCCAGCCGTCCCAGGACTGCTCCCTCAGCATCGATCATCGTCCAGCGCACGCCACCCCGGCGTACCTTTTGCAGATACGTTCCCACACTCTTCTCCGTCAGAATCTCTTGGAGTTCTTATTACAACCGGACATGCAAGGTTTTGTCAACTGTCCGCCGCGCAAATATTCGTCCTGTTGATGCCGACCGCCCGCTGCCATCGCGGATAGCGCCGCTTGTCAGGATTCGCCTCCAAAAAAGCGCAAAATGTTAACGCTGTAGTTATGATGTCACAATCCTTGTGCGTTTCGTGAGTCTCGCTGTCCAAGTATTTGATTCTACATGACATTCCAGCTTTGTTCGTACCGGCATTCTCTTGGGAGCGCGGGCGTCTTGCCCGCCCCGAGGGCCCTGAATCTCTCAAGGGATGGAGAGTGCGGGCGAGACGCCCGCGCTCCCAGCTTCCTGTCATTCGAACTCCGAGCACGACATGAAGTATCCACACTGGGGACATACCAGCTTACAGTGCTTCGATTCCAGCCGCTTGGAACAGACCGGACAGAACTGGACGGGTAGGTCGCGGGATGCCGGCGCCTCATTCACCTTGCATTCTGCTGGGTCTATCATTCCACCGCTAAGTGTCGACATCCTTCGTGGCCCTAACCGCACCGCAACGCGCCTAGCGAAGCAAGAGACGGAGGCTAGAACACGAGCCACTCAATTATAGCGTCCTTGTAAAAATTCGGCAATCGCCGAATAAGCGCGCTGCAGGATGGACTCATCGGGCAGGAACACGACGCGGAAGTGCCGGGTTCCGGGCGCCTGCCCGAATCCGCTGCCGTGAACCAGCAGAACATGCTTTTCGCGCAAGAGGTCCCGCACGAATTCTTCATCGCCGTCCGGTATCTCCAAGCGCGGGAAGGCGTAAAAGGCGCCCTGCGGAGGCACGCAACTGAGGCGCGGAGTGGAGTTGGCGAACTGCACCGTCATATCACGCCGGACGCGCAGCTTGTTGAGCACCTCCGGCAGATGGTCCTGCGGCCCCTCGAGCGCGGGACGGATGGCATACTGCTCCGGGTGATTGGCGCTCAGCCGGCTCCTCAGCAGCTTATGAATGCCCTCGAGGTAAGGCCGCAACGCCGCCCCGTCCCCGCTCGCGATACCCCACCCTACACGCCAACCCGGCGCCAGATACGCCTTCGAAAGTCCGCCAAACGTGATGACCGGCACATCCGGCGCGAGCGACGCCAGGGAGAGGTGCTCGCCCTCGAGTGTGAGCTTGTCGTAGATCTCATCCGCAAAGATCACCAGGTTGTGCTCGCGTGCCAACTCCGCGATGCCTTCAAGCACCGCACGCGAATAGATCGTGCCCGTGGGGTTGTTAGGGTTGATCACCACCACGGCCCGGGTGCGGGGCGTGATGCGCCGAGCCATGTCATCAAGATCGGGCTCCCACCCTGAGCTCTCGTCAAGCGCGTAGGTATTCAGCTCCGCGCCTAGCCTGGCCAGCACCGCCCAATATAAGGGGTATTCCGGGCACGGCGTCACGACGTTTTCACCGGGATTCACCAGCGCGCCCAGGCACAAGTCGACCGCCTCGCTCACTCCCTGAGTAACGAACACACTCTGAACGTTGTTAATGCCTTTCCGATCCGCCTCCCTGCGGATAGCTTCCAGCGCCTCGGGAACCCCGATGGACGGCGCGTAACCGCTGCGCCCGTCACGCATGGCGCGCGCCACAGCTTCGATGAGTTCAGGCGGGGTGCGAAAGTCAAACTGAAGTGGATCACCGATGTTGAGCGGCAAAATCTCGTGGCCCTCCCGCGCTACTTCTTCGGCCAGCACGGCCACGTCGCGAATAGCGTAACGAACGTGCTCGAGGCGCGTGGCGGCTACGATTTCACGGGTTCTCGCGCGGGAAGCAACATCGGTTACAGGCATGCTTGAGTTCTAGCAGAAAGCCGAACTATGGTCAATTCGAGTGCTGCCCTAATTTCAGACGTAGGGGCGGCCCTTGTTGTGGCCGCCCAACCGGCAGCACCCACAAGCATACTCCGTGAATGGGCGGCCACAAGGGCCGCCGCTGCGTCTGAAATTGCCGTTCTCAGTTCTCTGCCGGAAACGCCGGAAAGGGTGTCGAGCGAAGTTCGATGTTGCCGATTCCCGTGCGCAGCTCCATCCGGTAATGACCCGCGCCCCGATGTTGAAGCGACTTGCCAAAATAGCCTTGGATCTCCCCGAGTCCCGGCGCCAGGATGCTGCCCACGTGCGTGTGGATCACAATCTCTTTGTACTCATCGTCAGGCTTGGGGCTGAGGCTCACACCGATGTCGCCGACCCCCACGATCACCTCCCTGTTTCCGGGCAGATCGTCGAGCCTCACGTAGCCGGAGTCAAGATGCACGCGAAGGTTGGTTGGGCTGGGCACGCCGATCTCGGCATTAATAGCGGTCCCGACGGGAGCCTCAAACTCGATGCGCGCCTTCGATTTTCTTCTATCAAAACGCAGCCGTACGCGGCTGCTGTCCGCCGGATCCCCTGCCTTTACCAAGTAGCGCACGGAAAGCGCCTCATTGGCGCGGATGATGTGAATATCGCCAGTGGGCATGCGAATTTCCACCGTCCCGTTGGGAGCAAAGGGGCGAGTCTCGGTCTTCCAATTCTCAATGGCGCCGCTAGAGAAGACTGCCAGCAGGATGGCAAAAGCCACCGCGGCCGGCTGGCGATTCATGAGCGTCCTCCTACGGAGTCTCGCCGAATTGGGGTTCATGCGTCACTTCATCACGCGAGACTATGTAAGAGGCATACGGAGCCGTCAGGCGCGAAGTTTCATTATCGTCGACGCCTTGCCTTTCAAAAGGGCGTCCCGAATAATGAATTCGGCGAGTAGCCTCCGCTCGTCGTTCGTTGTACGTTGTTCGGCGTCTGTGGCTCGCAGTTCGCAACCGGGGCTTACGCACAACGAACCACGAACTACGAACAACGCACTGCTACGAAGAACCCAAGCAGAGTTTTCATGAAACAGCTTCGCACTGAGGGCAAAAGGATGGCCGAACAGATTTTCCTGAAGACGCTGGCGACGCTTGATGTGCGCCAGGCGATGCTGAGCCGGATCAAAAGGGAATCTGGCCGCCTGAGGTTCGGGGAAGGTGCTTCCCAGCCGGAAAGCCAAGACACTTCCGGCGGCGCGGTGCCGCTCTCTCGTCCTCCTTACGTCATTGCCCTCGGAAAAGCAGCGAACGAAATGTCACGAGCCCTTGACGAGATTCTCGGCGGCGAGATCGCCTCCGGCGTCGTAGTGGCGCCTACGCCTGCGGCGGCGCCCGTGGAGCGCTTTCGTTACGTGCTCGGAAGCCATCCGTATCCCAACGCCGGCAGCGTGGAAGGCGCCGCCGCCGCGCTCGACCTGGTGGCCGGACTCGGACGAGATGACCTGGTGATCTTCCTAATTTCTGGCGGTGGCTCGGCGCTATTCGAAAAACCGCTGGCTGATGAGGTGACACTCGCCGATCTCATCGAGTTCAACAAAGTGTTGGTCACCTGCGGGCTTCCGATCGAGCAAATCAACGTTCTGCGCAAGCATATTTCGGCGGTGAAGGGCGGGCGGCTCGCGGCAAGTGCGTTCCCGGCGCAGCAGCTTACTGTTTTCATCTCCGACGTGCCTGAGACGCTCGATTCCATGGTTGCCTCGGGGCCCACGTTCCCCGACGCCTCGACCGCCGATGAGTGCTACGAACTGGCAAATAAAAACAATCTCACCAAGCGCTTCCCTGCCCCCATCCGGAGGTACTTTGAAAATCGAACCCTGGAAGAGACTCCCAAGCCGGGTGACGCCCGATTCAGCCAGTCGCACTATCTTCGCCTGCTCTCGAACCGCGACGCGGTGACTTCCGCGAGTGAGGCCGCGACGAACATGGGGTTAGTTACCGAAATCGACCAGGGCCGGTGGGACGATGACTTCCGCGTGGTCGCGGCTGCGAACTCCGCAGCACTCGACGACTTGGCGGCGCGCAACCCTGGTAAGGCAGTCTGCCTGGTCGCCGGGGGAGAAGTGACATGTCCCGTTACGGGAAGCGGCGTTGGTGGCCGCAACCAAGCCTTCGTCCTCCACGCCGCCGCACTTGTGGCGGGACGCAATCGGGTGGTGCTCAGCGCCGGCACCGACGGACTTGACGGCAACAGCCCGGCCGCGGGTGCGGTCGCCGACGGCCAAACCCTGGCCCGCGCTCAGGCTCGTGGACTTGACCCGGCGCAGTATCTCGCCGAGAGTGATTCCTATAGTTTCTTCCGGACTCTGGGTGACGCGATAGAAGTGGGGTATACCGGGAATAATGTGCGCGATCTAAGATTGTGGCTGGACTTCGGAAGATGAAATACGTTCGTTGTCCGTCGTTCGTTGTTCGTAGTTCGTAGATCATAGATCGTAGTTCGTTGTTCCTAGATCGCAGTCCGTAATTGGCGGTTCCTGGCTATTGGTCACTTGAGCGCGGCCCGGCTCCAGTTCCGTTGGCTTGGGCTGTCGAGGCCCGAGGGCTGCGAACAACGGACGAAAATGAATCACGAACCACGAACTACGATCTACGAACGAAGGACAACGGACAACTGACGACTGACAACGGACGACGGACCACGGACTATTAGGAGTGAAGATGGATATGTTTCCACGTTTCGATCTCGCCGGCCAGGTCGCGCTGGTAACCGGAGCGGCTCGCGGCCTCGGACGCGCCATCTCGCTGGCGTTGGCGCACGCGGGCGCTGACGTTGCCCTGGGCCTGCGAGACGTCAACACCGGTGGCAGCCTCGCCAAGGACATTGAGGCCATGGGCAGGCGCGCTTTGCCGTTGCAAATGGACGTGACGAATCTCCACCAAGTGTTCAGTGCAGTAGACGAGGCGGCAACACGCTTCGGCCACCTCGACATTCTGGTGAACAACGCCGGCGTGGCGCCGGGCAATCCGGCGGAAAACGTCCGCGAGGAGGATTTCGATCTCACTCTCAACGTCAATCTGAAGGGAACCTTCTTCGCCAGCCAGGCGGCCGGGCGGATCATGATTCGCCAGAAGCGGGGCCGCATCATCAACCTAGGCTCGCAGGCTGGCTCCGTAGCGCTGCCCACCGAGTCGGTCTATTGCATGACGAAGGCCGCTATCGCGCATCTCACCAAGTGCATGGCTGTCGAGTGGGGCCAGTACAACGTCACTGTCAATTGCGTGGCGCCCACGTTCATCTTCACGCCGGGAACTGAAGAAGCCCTGGCCGATGCCGCCTTTCGCGCCGACGTGGTCGAGCGCATTGCGGCGCTGCACCGCATCGGCGAGCCCATGGAAGTAGCCGGCGCCGTAGTCTTCCTGGCTTCACCGGCAGCGTCTTTAATCACAGGCGAGACGATCCTGATCGATGGAGGCTGGACGGCGCGGTAGGAAGAGTTATTCCAAAAACCGGCGCTGGCCGGCGTGAAATATACCCCTTACATCAACTTCGCCGGGAAAGATTCGATAGAAGACGACGTACGGCGTCCCTGAAATGACCAGCCTGCGCAACCCGGTTTCGTCAACTTTGGCCCCCAAGTCCGGAAAGTCACCGAGCATCGAGATGGCCTTCTGGATGCGATTGATGATCCTCTCCGCCGCTCCGGGCGAAAGGCCCGTAAGATAGTCCGCAATCGCATCAAGGTCGTCGTATGCCCTTCGGCCCCAGACGATCGTCATCGGGGAGAAGAAGACCTGCGGGAGCGAAAGGAATCAAGCTTGGCGAGGGCTTCTTCGTTGGCGTAGCGTTGGCCCGTATCGGTCAAATCTCGCCGGCGCACTTCCGAAAGCTGTGCCTCTTCAGCGCCGACCAAGGATTCGATTGCGTAAGCCAGCAGCGTGGCAGGCTCTTCTTTCCGTTCCTTCGCCATGCGCTCGATGCGCTGCTTCAGGTCAAAGGGCAGTTCCAGATGCGCGGTATCGCTCATGCGTCACCCTGCGCTGATACTATCATGGGAACGGGATCTGCCGAAACAATGTCTGGTTGATGTCTCGCGGGCAACCGCCGATCATCGGAGGAATGAAATGAAAAAGAGGAACGCTGGCCTCCGCTCCACCTTGCTTCTGTGCACTGTAGGGCTAGGCGCCATTCTGTTTCTTTTACCCACGCATTACTTCCAATCGCGAAGGACGCCTGTCGCGGCCCAGCCTTCACCTTCGGTTACGGGCGCTCCATCAACTGCCGGGGGTGCGATTCCGCCCACCTTTTTCTCACTCACCATCGCCTTCGGAAATTTAACGCAGTGGCCCACAGCGCGGTTTGGATTACTGGGTGAAATTCCCGGCAAAGGATGGAATTCAATCGCGCGCTCCCGAGGTTCCTATAACTGGAACGGGCTGGACCGCGATCTTGACATGGCGCGGAGCCACGGAATCACGACGGTGAGTTATAACCTGCACCTCACGCCCGCCTGGGCTTCCTCAAATCCAGACCGGCCTTGCACCGGTGAAAGCAATGTTTTCGGCTGCGCTGACCCTCCGGTGAATATCGCAGACTGGGATGACTTCGTCAGGGCGCTGGTCACTCGATACAAGGGGAGGATACAGTACTACGAAGTCTGGGACGAGCCAAATCGCCCGTTAACCTGGCGCGGCAACGTTCACGACATGGTAAAGCTGGCGCAGCACGCCTACGCCATCATTAAGGAGATCGATCCCAACGCCAAAGTCCTCACGCCTGGGGTCACCGTGATCGGCGTTCGGCCCTCATATCCCGGCTGCAATCTTGACTGCTGGCTTGACCGCTACCTTGCGGCCGGAGGTTCCCAGTACGCCGACGGCGTGACCTGGCACGGGTTCTACTGCCGGGATTCGGTCCGAGGCTGTGGCAACGGCATCGGATGCGACGTGGCGATCAACTGTGCGGGCACGCCACTCCTGAACCAGGTCAAGCTCGTCCGGTCGATGATGACGAAATACGGCCTGGCTGATAAACCCCTCCTGGACACCAGTGGCGGCTGGGGCAAGAACGAAAATTTGCCTGATCCTGACCAACAGGCGGCTTACGTCGCGCGCTGGCACATCCTGCAAGCGGCCGACGGTGTGGCCGTGGCGGACTGGTGGGGTTGGAATACAAAGGCTTGGGGAACGCTCTGGACCGAGACGGGCGAAACTCCGGCCACCGAGGCTTATCGCCAGACCTACCAATGGTTAGTCGGCGCCACCATGACGAAGCCGTGCGCTTTGGCAGATTCGATCTGGAGTTGCGAACTGACCCGTCCCGGCGGATATCGAGGTTTGATCGTCTGGGCCGATTCGGCTGCAATCACTTACAGGGTCCCCGCCTCGTTCCATCGCTACCGCGATCTAACGGGAAAAGCCGCCGCGGTCGGCGGGCCAGTTACGATTAATTACAAACCAATCCTCTTCGAAAGCGGTCGCGAGTGAGACGGGGAGGCCGCGGAGTCTGCAAAGGCGCGGCCGTCGACTCGGCGCCATCTGCTTTGAGGCGAACCGCCCGGCCAAGGGGCAGAAGAGAGTGGAAGACGACGGCATAAATTACAAACTCAAGATGCGGGTGTCGAAGTGAACAGTCAAGGGTAATCAGTGCCGACTGTCCAACTGCTGGAGCAACTGAATGATTTCGACCAGCGAGCTGGAGAAGAAATAGCGCCTCTTACCGTCCGCGGTCTGCAAGTAAAAGCCTCCGACCTTTGTTTGCCCATACACGATCTGGCTCAGTGGGGATTTGAATCCATCCACGTTGTGATCAGTTTGGTACTCCACCTGACCGTTGCCGATGATGAGTAGGCCGCTGCATGATCCTATCGTGTGCTGGTGCGTCACTGGGAACTTGTGAACTGATACGGTTGCGGAACCCGCACCTTCCTGTTTCCCAGCACTTTGCTCCCGAGCAGAACTGGAAGTCGACGTGCCCGACAGGAGAACCTGGGCTGTTGGAATCATGGCCAGCAGTTCGTCTGTGGCTCCGGCCGCCCGCAACTTGTCCTGCACGTCCTGCGTGCGCTCAAATGAGATATGATTTTTGCTCGCGAGCACCCGCATCCTTTCGTCCGGAACGCCGCCTTGCAGCAACCGAACCATCCGCTGCAGGTTGAGATCCACCGCGGCCGAACCCCGCAGAGTACCTTCGGCGAGCTCGGTGCTCTTGGCCTGCTGAGCCATGTTGATTTTCGCGTTAAGGTTTTGCTGCGGGGTGCCCAGTGCCTGCGCGTTTGTCTGAGCATTCTGATAGTCACGAATGGCGTCATCATAGTGGCCGGCGCCGTAGGAGGCGTCGCCCGCGGTTAGAGTCTTTTCGATCTGTTGCTTGAGTGCGACGCGCGCCAGTCCGACTTTGCGGCCCAAACCAGGGCGGTTCGAGTCGAGATCACGTGCGGCCAGGTATAGCGCGAGCGCCCGGACCCATTGTTGGGATGCGTAGTAGTCGTCACCCCGGCTTATCAGGGTGTCAATCTGCTTCTCAAGGGCGGTGCGCGCCAGTTCCGTTTTCTGGCGGAGTTCCGGATTGTCCGGGTCGAGCGCCAAAGCGCTTTGGTATTGTTCAAGTGCGTGTTGGTTGTCGCCGTTCTCCTGGGCAGAACTGCCCCTCCCGGTCAGGCTTTCGATCTCCTGCTGGAGAGCGGCACGCGCGCCCTCAACTTTCCGGTTGAGTCCCAGGTTGTGCGGATCGAGCCCCAAAGCGCTCTGGTATTGCTCGATTGCGTGTTGGTAGTCGCCGCTCTCATAGTAGGAGTCGCCCCGGTTCATGAGCTCTCCAAGCTGCGCGCTAAATGCCGTCAGCGCATCCATGCGTATTCGGTTCGGAGGCAGGGTTGTCAGCGCTCCCTTGAAAGACCCTGTGCTGCGTGAGCTGGACCTAGGCAAGACGTGGGCAAGACTCCCCGCAATGACTAGGACCAGTAGGCCCGACGCAAGCCACTGCCAATGATTCTTCAGGAGGTCCGTCGCAGCGTCATACGCAGTCGGCGAACGGTCTTCGCCCTGAACCGCCGGCTTCCCGGAGGGTGCCACCAAAGCACGCAGCTCCTCCTGTTCTCTCCGTCGTTTCTCCCGCTCGGCGGCCTCGATTTTCAGCCACTGATAGCGCTCCTCTTCGGCCCTTCGTCGGGCCTCCTCGGCCTCTCGCGCCTTGCGCTCGAGCTCGGCCTTGTCGCGCTCTGCCCGCTCCTGCTCGGCCTTCTCCCGCGACTTCCGATCCGCCTCGGCCCGCTCAGCCGCTCGACGCTCCTCTTCGGCCCTTCGTCGAGCCTCCTCGGCCTCTCGCGCCTTGCGCTCGAGCTCGGTCTTGTCGCGCTCTGCCCGTTCCTGCTCGGCCTTGTGCGCAGCCAACGGATCGGCCTCATCCTGCAGATGCTGCTCAATCTCGTAGCTTGCGAGGCTCTCACACGCCGCCTTGATCACCAGACGGCTGTCGTCCGTATCTCTCAGCCTCTGCAAGGCTTCTAGCGCTGCCCGAGCGAGACCCTTGTGCTTCCCTCGAAGCAGCAGCTCCAGGTCGTGAACGGCGTCCTCTCGCGCACCCGTGAACCTGCTCACAATGGCTTGTTGGAGTTCCACCGGCAGCTCGGCGGGCTTCAAGATTGCGTCCGGTACCTGCGCAATCACAATCTCTCCCTCGACGTCGAAGGCCCATTTCATGGGGCGCTGCTGGGGCGTCTCAACCTTGACGTGATCGTGAACGTACTCATAAAGCTCATCCAGGGAGATACGCCCGTCGCGGTCCATGTCCGCATCGCCCGTCGCAACTCCTCGAACGAGGTGCCGCGTAAACACCGAAGGCTCGCCATCGGCTTTCTCGAACGACTGTTGAATTGCGTTCGAGGCGGTAAGCACCACCAGACCGCGACCGGCTTCAAACTGGTCCCGGACGCCAACTTCAGCGGCGCCTCTGGCCAGAAGACCCGAGGCAAATGCTCCGCTATAGCAACAGTCGAGAACGAGAACCTGCCGCCGGGAGTTGCTGCTCTGCAGAACATCCTTAACAAAAGTGGCGCTTACTGCGGTGGCTTTCTTGGGCCTGGTGTGGTCTAACAAGCGTGTGTCCGCGGTGGCGAAATAGAGGTGCCCATTCTCATCGCGAAGGCCGTGACCCGAAAAGTACAGAAACAGCAAATCGTCGCGAGTGCGGTCCAGAAAGAAGTCTTCGACGGCCGCGCTCACCTCGCTGGCGGGGCGGTTGAGCAGCGTGCTCACCTCGAACCCGCCGATTTCAGGATCGCTCAAGACGCGCTGCAGTGACTCCGCGTCCTGCGCAGGGGCGACTAACTGCCGCAGGTCGGGGTCCTCGTATTGAGACGTCGCGATGATGAGAGCTTTGCGTGCCATTTCCGTCCTAGACCCGCTCATGCCTTATGGCGATCGACCCAGGCTTCGATAAGTCGTTGCTCATCTTTGGAATGATTGCCGGCCACGACCAGTTTCGCGCCGCCGCAGTCCTCGCTTTCCACATTAAGTACGCGCAGTCTGTCATGCTCGAGGGCCATCATGCCCTGCACCCGCTCGCTATATCGCGTTATATTGTGAGTCGTCATGTCGCTTCGCGACACCCCGAAGCATGAAAATGCCCGTGAGTCCTCATGTCGCTTCGCGACACCCCGAAGGCATGAAAAAAAATGGCGCTATCGAGGCGAAGAGGCGCTCGTTCGAAAACAAAGCACTTA
>DATJYK010000456.1:0-6915 GCA_035578005.1 Terriglobia bacterium | reverse complement strand
CGAAAGGTCGATTCCATGCAGGATTTCGTTGTTGCCAACTTGCGCGTGTAAGTTCTTGATCTCAAGAAACATCGTGTTTGGTTACTCCCCGTTCTGTCGAAACTCGAAATTCGAAACTTGAAACTCGTTAGGCTGCGACAGAGTCTTAGTCGCCATATCTAGCTCCTCGCACCTGCGGACTGGCCTTTGGTCTCTTCGTCTTTCATCACCAGATAGTCGACCGCGGGAGCCTCAGCTCCGAGTTGACGCAGCAGAGTCGTAACCTGACCGCGATGATAGGTCTGGTGATTCGCGACGTGAAACACGGTTTGCCCCAACGGATAGGTGCACACTTGGCCTCGCCAGTTGGCATAGGTCAAGGGACGGCTCAAGGTCTGTTCGTCGAGGCTGGCCAGGTAAGAGCGCATGCTGCCCTCGAGTGCGCCCCAACGTTCACGAATCGAAGCGAGCGTCGGAAATTTGTCCGCGGCCACCTGCTGTCTATCGGCTTTAGTCGGCGACCTGCCCATCCACCGCTCCAACCATACCCACTCGGCGAAGATGAGATGAGCCAGAACGTCGCGCACCGAGGAAAAGCTGTTTCCCATGGGTCGCAGGAACTGCTCTTCGGTGAGCACTTCGCAGGCTTCCATCTGGCGGTCCCGCGCCCAATAGTTGTAATCGAACAGCTCGCGCAGGGTTTCGACTGGAATCATCTTTTTTCCTCTGGGCTCGAGACTCGTAGCGCAGCGCTCGATTTCAGCGCTGCGGCTTCTTATCCAAACCCGAAAGGCCGCGGGGCTGAAGGCGAGCCCCGCGCTACACAAATAGGTCCGAGACCCTCACCGAGAATCCAGGCAGCAGTTCTGCGTCTTCCAGCAGATCGCCGCTGCGGCGCCGCGTCACCCCGGCCAGACCGTGAACATAAACCTCGCGTTCCTCAGGGTAGATCACCCATACGCGCTGGCAGCCGGCCGAAAAATAATCGCTGATTCGCTCGTCGATCTCGCGTGGAGTATTGCTCGGGGACAGCACTTCAACCGCCAGGTCGGGCGCTCCCTCGGGAATCCGGTGGGGGTCGATGAGGCGACCAGCCCGTATGAATGAGATGTCGGGTATACGCACTGTGGAAGCCGAGAGTTGGAAAGCCTGTTCGGCGAACGCGCGACCCAGGTTCTTACCCGCCAGGAAGTTTCGCATCGCCACCAGGAGAGTATCTCGAACATCGTTATGAAGCGGGGTCGTTGGCGACACAGCAATCAGTTCTCCGTCCACAAGCTCGTAGCGCACGTCCTGTCCGCCGACGGACTCCGGCAGCCGGACGTAATCCTCAATAGTGAACAGCGCCTTGGTTGCCATCTCACCTCACTGAATGGTGGTGGGCCGGCTGCCCCCCTTCCATTCCTGAGCCTCCTTTTCAAGCCGCTTTGAGACCTCGTAAAGGATGCCGCGCACGATGGTCCCGAACTGTTTCAAAGCATCTCGCGCGTGTCTCGCCTGCTGAAAATCTTCCACGCTCGTGATCTCCGTCCTGTCATCCAGAAAACTCGGGTCGGTCTCAAGCGGGAGCACCCGAGTAGACCGCGACGCCAGAACGTCTCGCGCGAATCTCAGTAATTCTTCCGGCATCCATTTTGATTCGGCGGCCTGGATGGTCTTCGCGAGTTCAACCAGTTCCTTGGTCCAGCCGTCCACCTTGAAGGCAGTGCCTTGACTCAAGGTCACAAGGGGGATCAGGTCGCTGCCTTCCGCGATGATCTCCAGAATGGCTTCGTCCTGCGTGTCTTTTGCCGGCTGATCGCCCACAACTAAACTCCGCGCCTGAATCGTAGGGCCGGGCCCGTCTTTCAGGGCCGGGGCCCCGGCCAAGGCCGACTATAAGGGTCGGCCCTAGAACCCTGTACTGCGTCTCCGCGTAAAAAAGCGATGTTCTGCACGACCCGCGGATTAGCCCACAGACCCCTCCAAACTCACCCCCAGCAACTTCTGCGCCTCCACCGCGAACTCCATAGGCAGCTCGCGGAACACCTGCTTGCAGAAACCATTCACGATCATGTTGACCGCGTCTTCGGTAGAAAGGCCGCGCTGACGGCAATAGAAGATTTGGTCTTCGCCGATCTTGGATGTGGAAGCCTCGTGCTCCACCTGCGCACCGGGGTTGCGCACTTCTAGATACGGGAAGGTGTGCGCGCCGCACTTGTCGCCGATCAGCAACGAATCGCACTGCGAGTAGTTGCGGGCCCCGTCCGCGCCTTTCAGAATCTTCACCATGCCACGATAGCTGTTCTGGCCGTGGCCGGCTGAGATGCCCTTTGACACGATGGTGCTCTTGGTATTCTTCCCGATGTGGATCATCTTGGTGCCGGTGTCAGCCTGCTGGCGGTTGTTGGTGACGGCCACGGAATAAAACTCGCCTACGGAATTCTCACCCTGCAGAATGCAGCCTGGATACTTCCAGGTGATGGCGGAGCCGGTCTCCACCTGCGTCCAGGAAATCTTGGAGTTCGCCCCCTGGCACTTGCCGCGCTTGGTGACGAAGTTGTAGATTCCGCCGCGGCCTTCCTTATCGCCGGGGTACCAGTTCTGGACCGTGGAATACTTGATAGTGGCCTTGTCGAGCGCCACCAGTTCCACCACCGCCGCGTGAAGCTGATTCTCATCCCGCATGGGCGCCGTGCAGCCTTCGAGGTAACTGACGGACGCGCCCTCGTCCGCCACTATCAGCGTGCGCTCAAACTGGCCCGTGTTCATGGCGTTGATGCGGAAATAGGTGGAGAGTTCCATCGGGCAGCGCACGCCTTTGGGCACGTAGCAGAAAGACCCGTCCGTAAAGACCGCCGAATTGAGGGTGGCAAAGAAGTTGTCGGTATAAGGCACCACAGAACCCAGCCACTTGCGCACCAGCTCGGGGTGCTCCTGAACGGCGTCTGAGAAAGAGCAAAAGATGACGCCCGCCTCGGCGAGCTTTTTCTTGAAAGTTGTGGCCACCGAGACGCTGTCAAAGACTGCATCCACAGCAACTCCAGCCAGTGCCGCACGCTCGCTGATGGGAACTCCCAGTTTTTCGTAAGTTCTCATGATCTCCGGGTCAACTTCTTCGAGCGAGCTTAGCTTTTTCTTCGGCGCGGCGTAGTAATGAATGGCCTGGTAGTCGATGGGTCCATAGTGGACGTTCGCCCAGGTCGGCTCCTTCATGGTGAACCAGTGGCGCAGCGCCCGAAGCCGCCACTCCAGCAGCCATTCCGGCTCGTGCTTCTTGGCTGAAATCAGCCGAATGATGTCCTCATTGAGCCCGGCCGGCGCAAGGTCAGCCTCAACATCGGTGTAAAAGCCATACTTGTATTCCTGGGTGGCCAGACTCTCAACATTGGTTACGGGGGTCGGCATGATGCCTCCTAAATAGCGCCTCTTGTTTCCAGATGAACCGGGGAATTGGTTCGGTTCCTGCCAAGGGCTAAACCCAACCCTAAGACAATCTGGACAGGCGAGTCAACATTCTTTCGAGCGCCGCCGGCGGGGATTGTGCTTCCTCCAGCGAGCCCGCGCCGATCAGCTCTACCTAAAGGATAGGAAACAACTACAAACTTGTCAAGATTCATTGATTCCATTCCCCCGAGGCCCGAACGGGTTCAGCCACGAAACGAAATGGCGTCAGTGCCGGCCGCGAGCCGTTGGAAGCCCAGGGTGGCTTCGGGCGGCGACCAAATGGCAACCAGTGGGGTTAGGCTCAGCAGTCCGGGTGACGATTCCTGGATTCCCGCGTTCGCGGAAATGACGATTTGGGGCCGGGCGTCCGGATCCAACGCGAAAGCGGGTGTCCACACTGGGCAACGGGCGAAGACGGGTTTCTCAACGCCTGCCGAAGCTCGGACTCTTCCTGTACAACTCTGGGCTGGCTCTTGCTAGACGAGGAAGTGTGTACCTTATGCTCGCCGGACAGTTTTCCGGTGGGTCTGCCGGATTATCCACAGATCAACCTCAAGAAAACACGACCCGAAATATTCCGTCTCAGGGCTCTCGCTGGTACCCATTTTCTCAGTTCCGGGTGGTACGAATGAGGGTGAGATGCCCTTTTTGAGGTGGAGGCTGGTTGCGGGGCAAACGATGGCGCTTTGCCGTGGCGGGCTAGCCAAAGGCTACATTTAGCGAGGACCCGAGAGCGAGTATGGCTTCCCCTGGGCTTCCATTTGGCAGGTACCCCCCCGGGGGGTATGCCTTAAATGCAAAAACGAACCCGAGAAGTTGTTTAGAATCAGCAAAAGTGCCAAAAAACGAACCTAAAACGAACCTAAACGAACCTAAAACGAACCCAAGCTCGATTCGCCAGGGCCAGGCTAAGTCATTTATAATCAGCGAACCTTATTTAGACGCTGAAGAAGCAAACCCAAGCCGGCAAGCAGTGAGCCCGCTTGCGCTCGGAGCGGTCACGCAGGAGCGGGCTACATCTGTTGTCGGAATTTTACCGGCCGTGGCCCCGTGCGGTCGCCGACCTTATCAGCGGACTGGGCGAAGTTTAGGCTTGACAGGAAAGCGAACAAAAAGCGAAAGTATTCGATGTCGTTCAACCCGGGTTCGCCCGTCTGCGGCGCTTGCCCGGCTCGGAGGTTGATGTGGCAACCGCCTTGGTTCCGCTTGCTGATCATCCGATTCACCCTGCGTCGCCGAAGCTCGTGGGCATCGCGCGCATGGCCGCCGAAAGCCCCAAAGCCCGCGAGCGGGCGAGCATCGAGTATTTTGCACTCGAGTCGCGCTCGGCTCTGAACCGCGAATCGAGCGGACGCATGCCCTTCGATTGGACGCTCAACCCTTACCGCGGCTGCGAATTCGGCTGCAAGTACTGTTACGCGCGCTACACCCACGAGTTTATGGAACTGCGCGACGGCGTCGATTTTGAGCGCAAGATCTTCGCCAAGGTCAATGCGCCCGACATATTGCGCGGCGAGCTCATGCGCGCGCGCGACCGGGGCCAGTCGATCGCGCTTGGCACGGCCACGGACCCTTATCAGCCTGCCGAGAAGCAGTTCGAGATCACCCGCCGCATTCTCGAGGTGTTCTCAAGCTTTGAAGGCGTCGATTTCTCCATCACCACCAAGTCGGTCCTCATCCTGCGCGACCTGGACCTGCTCAAGCAGACTGCGGCGCGCCACCGATTCAGCGTTCATCTGACGGTGACCACCACGAACGAGCGTCTGGCCCGTCTGCTGGAACCCAAAGCGCCTCCGCCCGCCAGGCGTCTTGAAGCCGTGGGCCGGCTGGCTGAGGCCGGAATCGACGTGTGCGTGAATGCGATGCCGATTCTCCCCGGAATCACCGACGAGCCCGAGGCGCTCGACGACCTTGCCCGGCAGGCGGCCGCAGCGGGGGCCAGGTCGATTTACGGCAATGTCCTGTTTCTGATGCCTTCGGCCATGAGCTTCTTCATGCCCTTCCTGGAAGCGGAATTTCCCCGCCTCAGCGCGCGCTATCACCGCCTTTACGCCCGGTCGGCCTATCTCAGCGGTGATTACAAGCACCGCGTGATGAATCTCATGGCCGATTTGCGCGCGAAATACGGTCTGAATCAGCGAGGCGAGGGGTCCGCCAGCCCTAAAGGGCTGCTGCAATTATCGTTGCCGTGGACTGACAACAAGAATGATTGAGGCTACGTATCTAGCCTCTAATTCTGGCGTGATGTCGAGTTACAGGCTCTGCCAGAAGATGAACAGGCGAATGAGGACTGTGGTGCTGGATAGGTAACATGAGTGCCTTGAACATGAGCGAAGGGAGTCAAAGTATGGGTTTCGGCCCTTGTACGGCTCATGATGTGTTTTACGGGAATGCCACGCACCGTAAGCGAGTCCGCGATCAGTGAGCGATGGCATCGCCAAGGCACAGCCTCGGCGCACATGATGGCCACCTGTTCCTGTCGCGCAAGGGCGACTAGTTTTTGAAGACCCTCTTCGAACTCGGGCGTCTGCATGTAGTCGGCAAAGCCTCGAAACGACGAGTTGCGCCAACCGGTATTCTGCGAGTCCTTACGCGCATGGCGCAGGCCGCCGAGGACTGCCAGGTGCGTGTAATGAATCCTTCTGTTATGGAGCACGCCTGCCAGCGTTTTACGGTTGAATTGGGGATTGTGGCGCGAGCGCGGAACCGTGCGCACGTCAACCACGCGCTGCACTCCCTGTGCGCGCAACATGTCGATGAAGGCGTCGAGGGAACGTGTCGAGTGACCGATGGTGAGAATTGTGGCTCTAGGCTTGGCCATCGGATTTACTTGTTGTCGCGCGAGGCTGGAATTACAGCGCTCGGAGCTGGTGTCCGGCCCCGCTCTACTATTTGCTTGCGCCAACTCAGGACCATACCCCCTCACCCCCGGCCCCTCTCCCCCAAGGGGGCGAGGGGAGATTCGACTCGGGTTTTTCCTATAGTTGATCGCCGCATCGACCCAAACAGGCTCCCCTCGCCCCCTTTTGGGGGAGAGGGGCCGGGGGTGAGGGGGTATGGTCGAGGATACGTATGATGCCACGCTACCGGAACGCTTCTTTATTCACGACGTATGGCATATCCGCCGGATCGCCGCCGTAATTTCTTTCGAGGACGTCGATGAGACCGTGAACGCAACGACCGGCCATGCCTTTGTTTGGGTCAATGGAAAGCCGGGTAATGCGCCCGGCGCTGGCAAAGTGGTTGAACAAACGCAAGCGGTCTTCGAGTGCGGGGTCGCGCAGCGGCGAATCGGCGGGCAACGGCTCTTTCTCGAAGACGTCGAGCGCCGCGCCCGCAATGACTCCGTCACGCAGAGCCTTGGCTAAGGCGATCTCATCAATCACCGGGCCGCGCGAAGTGTTGATGACATACGCTGTGGGCTTCATCAATCGAAAGGTATTTTCATTGAATAAATGATAGGTGGGTTGGGCCGCTTCTCCGGGCCGCAACAGTGGCACATGAACGCTG
>DATJYK010000455.1:0-9133 GCA_035578005.1 Terriglobia bacterium | reverse complement strand
CATCTGCTGTGTTGCCGAGAAGTCTGTAGGCGCGTCGGTAAAAGGACGGTAAGCTACGCGACAGAACATGCTGCATCTGTTGCATTGAGCTTTCGAGCTGGGCCACATCCACGCGCTCGTCACTCGCAATCTGCGCCGCGTCTTGCATGTTGTTCTTCTCCTCATGACCACCCGGAGCACGTCGCCCTCCAATCGATTAAGCATCGCTGGTATTCAGCTATTACGGGACTTATGAGTGATTATGTCTCCCTTTTGAGGGGCTGGGGAACATCAAGAGCTTCGTTTGATTGACATCTGAGCGCGGCTTGGGAGTCTGAAGAAGAGGAGATCCCTAGAGGAACGGCAACTCAGAGCGTAGTAGTTCTCGCGACTGCAGGCGCAAGCGGCGTTTCAATTCGCCGGAAAGAAAAACAATGCTGCAGAAGATGACCGCGCGAAGCTAAGAACGCCTGTCTAGAGTAGAAGGTTAATATCGCCGCGGCGGTAACCGCATCTAAGAAACCACGAACAATTCTGCCGGCCTCCATCAGATCAAATGCGGCTCGCAAACGCTGCTTCGCAGAAAAAATTCCGCGGTCTATATATCTCTCTCTACGCCTCGTTGTGCGCAGATCTTGTGGCTGTTCGCTTTCAAGCGGTCTCCATGAGTCAGCGTGCCGTTGAGCTTGCTCACGAGTAGCGAAACCGCAGCCAATGATACTGGGCCCGGCAATGAGGTCCCGCAATGCTGTCTCAGTAAAGTAGGCGATTACGAATCGATCCGAACGGCCATCCGTCCGGCGAGCTTCGATAACGGCGTATTGCGGTATTGAAAAATCAACTGCGTTGGTCATGACTGCAACCACCTGAACCTCAGTGCCCGTCCGAGGAGCATCGCACGCATTGAGCATCTGCAAGCTGTCTTCCAAAGAGGGACGCATGGCGGCACTCTTGTGCATCGCGCGCCATGTGAGCGCAACAGAGTCTTGGCGCGCTTCAGGGCCAGCGCAGCGTAGTCGCCGCACCATTCCCCAGAGTCGCGACGTGACGGAGTCAATAAGTCAAGAGCGCCGACAGTTCTGTCGAAATTCTGACCACTTGACGGCGCACAGCGCCTCGCAACCCAAGTTTAGCCGCGTTTACGTTTGGCATTTTGATTGCCTCGCAACAATGAGAACGCAGCAACCGGCTTGAGCACAGATACCTCTTGTGCATATCGCGCAGCGGTCAGCCGGCATGGTCCACGGCTTTTTGCAGCCGCAGTAAAGACGCGTGGCACGGGTGTTCAACCAAACGCCCGTACCACAAGGTTTTACAAATGGAGACGTGTTCGATGGCAAGATCCTCTGGTGGAAGCGAGGTTGCGGGATCGGCATGAAAAGAATTCCGTTTTCAACGAACATCGCGTGGTTCATTATTTGGGGCGCCATTTACGGCTGCCAAGTTGTCGGGGTGGATGCCCAGGCAGTTACGCTCTCGGACGGCAAAGAGGTCACTCCGAGTAATGCCTCACCCGGAAGCATATGCGGAGGCGATTGGGCGCCGTTGCCGGTAAAAGAAGCTTTGCGGCTCGTGTGTGTGCGTAATTACGCAACCAGAAACAATGGGTCTGCGCGCAAGGCAATCGTTGT
This sequence comes from Terriglobia bacterium, assembly GCA_035578005.1. Classification (GTDB taxonomy): domain Bacteria; phylum Acidobacteriota; class Terriglobia; order UBA7540; family UBA7540; genus Gp13-AA77. The sequence continues at coordinate 7,523 of DATJYK010000455.1, read as the reverse complement.
TGGGTTTGTGGGTGGCTTCGTAAAGAGCAATGACGCAAAGCATCCGGAAGTAAACTTCGCCGCCCTCTTTCGGGACGGCAATCCCTATGTCGTGCACGCTGAGGTGTTTGCCAATCACGACGGGAAAAGGGCTCGTAGGCGTGTGCTGCAACTGCTGGATACCGACGGAGACGGCACTCTTACGACGACTGAAAAACAGCGGGCGAGCATCATTATCTATGGACACAGCTGGGGTGCTTCGCAGGCCGTCACGCTGGCTCGGGAGTTAGGAGGCATGGGTGTGCCGGTGCTGCTCACGATTCAAGTGGACAGCGTTCGTAAGCCCGGACAGGAGGATTCGACAATTCCCGATAATGTTGAGAATGCAGTCAACTTCTATCAGACAAGAGGCCTCATCCATGGTCGCTCAGTGATTCGCGCGGCTGATCCGGAACGGACGAACATCATTGGAAATTTCCACATGACGTACGGTCAGCGGCAAATCAATTGCGACAATTACCCCTGGCTGGCCAGGGTCTTCAACAGGCCTCACCACGAAATCGAGAATGATCCACGCGTATGGGGCCAGATTGCGTCGTTCATCGATTCGGAATTATCGAGCACCTCGTCCGTTGCCCGAGCTTCCTCGACGTTGCCATGAGAAAGCAGTCAGATGACCTGCCTTCAAAAAAACGGTTTCGAAAAGCAACAGGTAAATCAATACGCCACTGCAGAGGACTTCCGTCGCGTGTTTGCTGACGGCTGGGAGGATCTGTATCAGCTTTCCTTTATGCTGACAGGCGATCACGAAAAGGCAAAGCGATGCTTCGTCGCCAGTCGGAAAGACTGTGGCAGGGCGAATCGCGTATTCAAGGACTGGGCGTGTTCTTGGGCGAAGCGCACCATCATCCAAAATGCAATCCGTGAACTGAAGCCGCTTTCAGGCATTGCAAGCTTATCGTTGTTTGCTGCTCTTCCGTATGCTACCGAATTCCCAAGCAGCCCGGAATTTGATTTCGGACTCGATGCCGTGTTGGCGCTTGACGATCTAGGGCGCTTTGTCTTTGTGATGTCTGTTTTGGAACGTTACTCCGACCATGAGTGTGCACTCCTTCTTGGTTGCCCGCATCGGCAAATTGAACAGATACGGAGCCATGCTCTTGCGCAACTCACAGCTTCAGGCCTCACCTCTTTTCCCGCAGAAACCCGCTTGGAAGACGTTCGTGAGCTAGATCGATAGCCGAAAGAAAACTGGAGGAATCATGAGCGTCACCGCATTTAGCCATACCGGTCAGAAAATTACGACCGCATCTCTGCGAGAGCACAAGCTCCGGCACGAACCGATTACGTGCCTTACCGCGTATGACTACTCGGCCGCACGCATTGTTGACGAGGCTGGGGTCGAGATGGTGCTGGTCGGCGATTCGCTTGCGCAGACTATGCTCGGCTACGAAAACACACTCTCCGTCACGATGGACGAGATGCTGCACCACGTAAAGGCGGTGCGACGCGGTGTGAACAACACACTGCTCGTGGCCGATATGCCTTATGGGTCATATCAGGTTGACCCCGCGGACGCCGTGCGCAATGCTGCCCGGTTTGTGAAGGAAGGCGCGGCGGAAGTCGTAAAGGTCGAGGGTGGGGAGAAGAGAGCTGAGCTGGTTCGGAGGATCATCAATGCCGAGATTCCTGTGGCTGGGCACATCGGTTTGACACCTCAGTCAGTCAACGTCATGGGTGGGTACAAGGTGCAGGGAAAGGACCTAAGTGGAATTGAACAACTCAGGCGCGATGCTGACGCGCTCGACCGCGCCGGTGTTTCCTGCTTGTTTCTCGAAGGTGTCCCGCGGGAAGTAGCAAGCATCATTACGGCAGAAGTTGGTACTCCCACGATCGGTATTGGCGCTGGTCCGGATTGCGACGGCCAAGTCCTTGTGTTCCACGACATCCTCAACCTGACCTTCGGCCATTCAGCGAAGTTTGTGCGCCGCTACGGTGACGCTGCCGCGCTGATGACCGCTGCGGTCCAGGCCTTTCGTGCGGACGTGAAGTCCCATCAATATCCGTCGGATGAGGAGTCTTACCATTTGCCCAAGGAGACTAAGGCTAGTCTGGACTCGCTGCTCGCGAATCCACCGACTCGTTACTCTTCCTGGCAAGTCCTGCCGACACGCAAGGCAAACGGGAAGGGAGATCACATAGCGGCGGACTGAACGATGGATCCGACTTGGTCGGTGAAGTAAACGCCAGCTTTAGCGAGCCTCGTTCTTGGTGTTGCACTGAACACAATCTTGGCACTAGTAGCCCTATGAATTTTCTCCACCGAGCCTCTGTAACGATCATTCTCGTTACTCTGACACTTACATTGCAAAGTGTTGGCATGGCCGCCCTCATTCAGTGGCTAAAAGCGCAATTTCCCAAAGGCCTTCAACGGCTCGGCGTGCTTCGCGACTCTCTGCTTGTGGTGCGATTCACAAGCCTGCTTGTCTGCTTGCACGGGCTGGAGATTCTGCTGTGGGCGTCATTTTATCGGTGGAAATGTTTCGCAGATTGGGAAGCGTCCTTCTACTTTTCCGCGGCCGATTATTCTTCGGTCGGCGCGGGAGATCTTCTTCTCAAACCAATATGGCGAACGCTGGGCCCGGTTGAAAGTGTTACAGGTGTCCTGATGTGCGGGCTCTCGGCGAGTTTCCTGTTTGCCATCGTGACTCGCCTGGTTCAGGTCGAAGACCCGGGACTAGCCAGCCCACGTGCTGACCGTGGCGCTGCCGCTTACTCAAGCGGCGGGGATAGCGAACAGAGTGGGTCGTGGCAACGCGAAACAGTCACTATTAGCTCGAATAACGCTGATCGATCGCAGGCCCGCTCGGCCTGAGGTCAATTCCCGCTGGCGCGCTGGTGTTCCGATATTGTTTCACTCAGTGGCGGTCGGGGTTGCCGGATAAACGGCTGACCCGCCCACATCCCTGTTTCAAGCAATTGCACGCCTGCCCACGATCTTGTCCTGGCAGGCATGAACACACGCGGCGAATAGTCAGAAGATTGACAGTGTCGATATCACGATGTCGGAACGCTGCCTTATTCATACGACGAACAGAATTCCGCGTCGCAATTCATTGCTCAGGCGCGTATCGGCGGGACCGCAAAGGCCCGAGGTGTGGAACATCAAATGCAAAAGTGGAGCTGGATAGAAGTTGTGGTTTGCGAAAAAGCCAAGCGAGCCCACGGTACGCAAAGAAGGTGGAAGTGCTGCATCAAAACGAAACGCGGTGCGCTTGCTCACCGCCGGCGGTCATGTAGGAATGCGAACAGCTTTGCTCGTTGACCGGCTCGTGCAGCAACCGTATAGGCCCGCGGCGATTCTCTTGGGAAGCAGAAAATGAAAACTCTACTCGCGCTATATCGCTTGCAAAAGGAGCGTGATTAATGTCCGTAGCCGCCCCCATTTCCGTCGAGCCCCCAGCACCGGCACCGAAGCCGGAAATAACGCGCACAGAGCAGAAACCAGAAGCGCAAGCTCCGCCCCGCTGGCAGAAATACGTCACGCCTGTCTTGGTCGTATTGCTCGCTTTGGCTGTCTTGGTTACGGTTACCCGTAGCTGGAACTCATGGGAAGGCGGGAAAGCGGAACAGGTTACCGATGACGCTTACGTACGTGGCGATCTCACCCCGCTTAGCACGAAGGTTGCCGGCGTTGTCAGTGCAGTACACGTCTCTGACTATCAGCAGGTGCACAAAGGAGACCTGCTGGTCGAACTGCAAGACAACGATTACCAGGCGCAGGCGGACCAGGCAAAAGCGGCGGTGGCAGCGGCAAAAGCAGCCATCGAGAATAACCGGCGTGAGAAAGAACTGCAGCGAGCCAAGATTGATCGGGCGCTGGCGGGGGTGGTGCAGGCCCAAGCCGAGATCTCCGCGGCGCAAGCAGGAATTGCGGCGGCGCAAGCCGACCTGGACCGCACTCTCTCCGAACGCCGCCGCCAGGAGGCTCTTATCGAGAGCAACTCCACCACGCGCCAGAAAGTTGAGCAAGTTGTGGCCGCCGAACAAGGCTCCCGCGCGCAACTAACGAGCCGTCAAGCTTCGCTGGAGCAGGCCAAGGCCGGATTATCCAGCAGTCAATCGGCTGTAGAAGCCGAACGCCGCGGGCTCGAGGTTCTGAATTCCAAAGAACTGTTGCTCATCGCCGATCTGCAAGGCAAGGAGGCTGCGCTCACCGGCGCACAGGTGAACCTGGGCTTCACAAGGATTGAAGCACCAGGAGACGGCACTGTCGGGGAACGGCAGGTTCGTCCAGGACAGTTGGTCTCTCCGGGAACGCAGGTCATTCCTTTTGTTGACAAGACGAAGTGGGTGCAGGCGAATTATCGCGAGACTCAGTTGACCAATGTCAAAGTCGGCGATCCCGCAGAGATCCGCATCGACGAATACCCGGGGCAGGTTATCCATGGCAGAGTCATCGAAATTGCTCCTGCTAGCGGATCGCAATTTTCGCTGCTGCCACCCGACAATGCTACGGGCAACTTCACTAAGGTCGTGCAGCGCATTCCAGTAAAGATCGGACTGGATGATGCCAGCCTGGCCGCGAACCTGCGGCCAGGTCTTTCAGTAATTGCCACAGTCCGCACCAAACGCTAGCCGGAGGATCATGGCTGCTGCAACGATTACAACCCGTCCGCCCACGCCGCTGGTGATTGCCCACGCCACGGCCGCTGCACTTCCATCGGAAGTCTCGACCCGGCCTCTGTTAGGGATTCTCGGAGTCGTCATCGGCGCCGGGCTCGTCACGCTCACCGGCCGCATGCTTTCGCTCGGGCTTGCCGATCTGAAGGGCCACGTCGGCATTGGTTACGACCAAGGAGCATGGCTCGACAGCGCGTATAACGCTGCCCTCATGTTTATCGGGCCCTTTACGGTTTACCTTGGAGGTTTAATCGGACCGCGGCGCATCCTTCTGTTTGCGGCTGGAATATTCACCGTCACCTGCGCCTGCCTGCCGCTCATACACAGCTATAGTCTGCTGGTTGCGGCCTTGGTTTTGGCCGGGCTGACATCAGGCACCTTTTATCCGCTCACCCTGACGTTTGCACTTCGCAATATTCCGCTTCGATTTCTTCCGTTCACCATCGCGTTCTACGCCACGTCGGTCGACGGGGCCGTCAATATAGCACCGTCTTTATTCGGCTGGTACCGCGATCATTTGTCCTGGCACTGGATGTTCTGGAATTCAGCCTTCATTGCGCCGGTGATGATGATCTGCATCTATTTCGGAATACCGGCGGCTCCAGCTCGAAAGAAAGACGGCCCTGCTCCCAGCTTTGTCGGGTTCCTTTACCTTAGTGCCGGATTGGCCTTGATGTTTGCGGCCATTCAGCAAGGAGAGAGGCTTGATTGGTGGCGCTCCGGAGTCTTCAACGCCTTGTTTTGGTCTGGCTCGTTCCTTGTCGTGTGCGCGCTCATACGGCGATTGCGCGGGCCTAACCCCATGGTGGCGCTCCCTTATCTATGGCAGTGGAACACAGTACTGCTGGGAACTCTGCTCTTCTGGTTTCGGTTTACCCTCACCGGCACCATCATTCTGATTCCGCAGTCGCTGGCCATTCACGGCTTCGAAGCCGATCAGATCGGGCCAGCTGTAATCTGGAGTGCCGTTCCCCTATTGCTGGTTGCATTGATCGCGGCGCTCCTGCTGCTTCGCAAACTGGATCCGCGTCTGCTGATGGCTGCGGGCTTTGCCTGCACCGCCTTCGCGGTCTGCTTGAACGCTGAGTACACTACGGCCTGGTCGGCAGCAAACTACTATCGCACTGAGTTGCTTACGGGCGTGGGGCAAGCGTTTTCTTTCATAGGGCTGGTGGGCTGCATCATCCTGCAGGGAATCTTTTCGGGGGGGATGTCGAAACCTCAGTGGATTCTGACCTTCTCTGCGTTCTTTCACACGATCCGCTTGTTCGGTGGAACCACGGGCGCCGTGTACATGGGCCACTTTCTCGCCGAGCGCGAGAAGCTGCACTCGAACCTTTTAGGTCTACACGCGGCCAGGGGAAGCTGGATAACGGACGGAAATCTTCACGCCCTGGCCGCAGGCGTTTACGCCAAATCATTTGGTGCGGCTGAAGCTGGCGCCCGTGCTGTCGGTTTGGTCGGGGCCCGGCTGCGTCTTCAGGCACACGCCCTGAGCCTCAACGATGGGTTTCTTCTGGTGGCGTGGACTTGCCTTGTGGCTCTTCTTTTGACCGCATTGCTGCGCAAGTCACCGCTGAACTATGGCCACCTCAGCACGCTGCAGCCGGTGAAAGAGGGAAAATCATGAAACGTAGATTGCACCTTACATTTGCTCTAGCGGTGTCGAGTGTTTTCGCTTTTGCCCAGGAGCCAGGCAATACCGCTCCTCCGCGCCACATCACGTTGCACGAGGCCGTGCAGTTGGCGCTGCAGCACAACCACACCATCCACATTGCCGGATACAAAGTCGAGGAGATGCAGCACGCCAAAGAATTTGCGAAAAGCGCATATTTTCCCACTATTCGAAATGAAAGCAACTTCCTACATTTGACCGACACGCAGCTGATACAACTCTCAGCAGGTAGTCTCGGTACCGTCGCAGGTAACCCCATTCCCCCGGGGACGTCGACAATCAATCAGGGTGGCGTGAACCTCGCGACCAGCGGTACTCAACTTACGCAACCTTTGACCACACTACTGAAGATCCGGCCTGTGAACGACATGGCGCGAGCGGAGCTGAAGACCTCACAACAGAAGGCGCAACAAACCGAGAACGATGTTGCTCTGCGAGTTCACCAGCTCTATTACAAGGTTTTGATCGCCCAGGTTCACCGTGCTGCCACCGAAGCCAGAATCAGAGCGTCGCAGGATCTGCAAAGCGAACGGCTCCAGCAGGTGAAATACGGCAGCGTTATGGAAGAAAACCTGATCGAAAGCCGCGCGCAACTGCTCGAGGCAAAACAGGAGCTCCTGACTACTGACCTACAGCTTTCCGACCTTAAGCTGCAGCTCAACGATACGATCGGACTTCCTCTGACGACTGCTCTGGATCTTGATCCCAACACTGTGGGAGCGGAGCCAGCCTGCGCGCGCGAAACTTGCGTGGCTGAGGCGCTCGCTTCTCATCCCGAAATCGTGGAAGCGCGAAACGAAGTGGAGAAAGCAAAAGCCAGTGTTCGCCTGGCAAAAACGGATATTTATGTGCCGGATGTGGACGCCTTCGCTCGTTACAGCTACCAAAATAACGTTCCGTTCCTCGCCCGCAATTTCGGCAGTTTCGGAGTTCACTTCAGCTACGATCTGTTCGACTCGGGCCGCAAGCGTTCGCTCCTCCGCGAGCGCGAATCTCAGTTGTCACAAGCGAAAGAAAACCTTGCCCGGCTAAGCGATGAGGTCGAGCTGGCCGTGCAGACGGCATACAACAAGCTGGAGAGGACCGACCAAATGCGGAAGGTATCTGAGGAACTAGTGGCCTTGCGCAGCGAATCCAGTCGAGTTCTGCATGAGCAACTGGTGCGGGGAGAGGCTCTCAGCTCCCA
>DATJYK010000454.1:0-1176 GCA_035578005.1 Terriglobia bacterium | reverse complement strand
CGCGCGATCCGGCGACAACTTGCCGCGATGCCGTGTGATCTCTATTTGGTTCGGCTGATTCACCACGCCACCAGAACCGCATTCCCGGGAGAACGGCTGTGGACCGCCGCTCAGTTGGGCCAGGAGACGACGCTGCGATTTCTGCGCATTCGCAATCGGGAAGGCTGTGACGTGTACTTTCACCCCTATGCGGATAACCGCAATGCTGGCTACATTCTGCTGGATCTGGACCACACCGATGCGGCCACCACACTCCAACGGATGCGGTTCCACGGGCATCAACCCTGTGTCGTGCTCCAGACCAGCCCCGGCCATCTGCAAGCTTGGATTCAGGTCAGTGCCGTCTGTCTGGAGCCGGCCACGGCCACAACCATCGCCAGACAGCTGGCCCACATCTATGGAGGCGATTTGGCCAGCGCCGACTGGCGCCATCTGGGGCGGCTGGCGGGGTTCACCAACCAGAAGCCCCTCCGGCGCCAAAGCAACGGGTACGCTCCCTGGGTGCGGCTCTTGCACGCTCAGGCGGGCTTGGCGAGCAGCGGGGCTGTGCTGGTAGAAGCCGCGGAAAAACAGATACGCTACGCTCCCAGCGCCATCTCCGCTACCCGGCCATGCGCCCGCGAGTGGGTGATCTCTGCGTCCTGCACCTCTGCGGAGGCCTCCGCCATTTACCAGGCTTGGTTGCACCGGCTGCGGATTCCACAACGATTCCCGCGCCCCGATTGGAGCATCGCCGACAAGTGGGTCGCCAAAGAGTTGCTGCGCCGAGGGACACCCGTGAATCAGGTGGCAGATTTGCTTCGTTGCGGCAGCCCAGGTTTTCCCCGCTCGCACGCGGATCCCCGGAATTACTTGGATCGCACCCTGGCACGGGCTCTTAGCGAGCTCGCCGGTCGGCCTTTTCCCGCGCCCGTGCGCGGCGCGCACTGTGTGGATGAAAATACGGAACCCGGGTGACATCTGTGCCGCCCATCCCGCGGTCTTGCAGTTCATGGCTGGCCCTCGACAGGCGGGGGAACCTCGTTATGGCGGCGCAAGCTCAGAGCCGCCGGCAACCACCCAGGCACGACGCCTGGCCCTCCTACTCGGCTTTCGAACTCCTCAGGCGACACATATCCCAAAGCGGAGTGCAGACGCACGCGGTTGTAGGTCTGCTCAATGAACTCGCCTACGTGC